>NZ_WXWS01000121.1:0-9604 GCF_009904715.1 Vibrio sp. V42_P2S4T144
CAACTTTACTCAAGATTCGTTAATATGAAACTGATGTTCAAACCTCTCACTTGAGCATTCCAATTCGAAACCTTTGAAACAAAGGCTCGAATTAGAACATAAACTAACCGTAAAAAGGGCGATTTACGCCTGCCCTACTCGCTCCGAACCAACTAATAACTAAAAAGCTGAAAAACGATCACGTTTAGCATCAAACGAAATAAAAAAAACAATTTTTATTTGAATACAAGCCGAAGCAATGATTCACAAACACAAGACATTAACAGCGTTTATTCTCTTATCAACTCATCCTATTGGTACCAATGGGATGACGATTTTTTCTAAAAGTCCAAACATGACAGCGTATTTTTTATATCACTGCTATCCCTTGATACATTTGACATTCCGCTACTCCTTTAGGGTTAATTGCTACACAAGTTCTGTGTAATAAATCTCCAAGCACGTAGCAGCTTCACAAAACTCCTCTTACCAGTTGTGCATTCTTTTTCACATCGGTAATTTGAGCGCTCTCAACACTGGCCTCGTGACAAATAAATTATTTTCGTTGTGTTCTTTTCCGGTTAAAAGATGCGCCATTTAACAAAAACGAAGACTTTGATTAACAAATTTATGCTCAAACGCTCACTTTTAACGCTCGTTTGTTTTCGTAAACGTTTATATATGCACAATAGTATCGTGCTAGACAGGCAAAAATGATCAAAGGACTTTTAACATGACAACGAACAAACACCCCTCTCTGCTTGGAGAATGTTTGGCCGAGTTTATCGGTACAGGACTACTTATTTTCTTCGGCGTAGGCTGTGTTGCAGCCTTAGTTCTAACAGGCGCATCATTTGGACAATGGGAAATCAGTATTGTATGGGGCTTCGGTGTCGCCATCGCTATTTACTGTACGGCTGGCGTCTCTGGTGCACACATCAACCCTGCCGTTACCATCGCACTTGCTATGTTCCATGGTTTTGATAAGGCGAAAGTGGTGCCATACATTATCGCTCAAATGCTTGGGGCATTCTGTTCTGCTGCATTGGTATACAGCTTATACAGCAACCTTTTCACCGACTACGAAATCGCTCATAACTTCGTTCGCAGCAGCCAAGATGCACTAGCAACTGCTGGTATCTTCTCAACCTATCCGCATGCCTCCCTCTCTTTCTTTGGTGCTTTTGCTGTGGAATTCGTTATCACTGCTGTGCTGATGTTTGCGATTCTGGCTCTGGGCGATGAAAATAACGGCGCGGCACGTGGCGCAATGAACCCTCTATTAATCGGTATTTTGATTGCCGTCATCGGTGGTTCACTTGGTCCACTAACAGGCTTTGCGATGAACCCTGCTCGTGACTTTGGACCAAAGCTGTTCGCTTACTTCGCAGGTTGGGATTACGCTCTGACAGGTGCTAAAGACATTCCTTACTTTATCGTGCCTTTACTTGCTCCGATTGCAGGTGCGTGTTTTGGTGGTTGGTTGTATCCAAAAGCGATTGCCGCTTACCTTCCACAACAAGGCCACGGTTGTACGATTCCAAACCAATGTGAGACGGAAGAAGAAACAGAAGAAGCTAGAGCTTAAAACTGACGTAACTCGAACATTTACTAAAATATAAATAACGAAACAAAAGGATTCTTACCATGACTGAGCAAAAATACATTGTTGCCCTAGACCAAGGTACAACAAGCTCTCGCGCAGTGATTCTTGATCATGATGCGAACATCGTAAGCGTCGCGCAACGCGAATTTACTCAGATTTATCCAGAAGCTGGTTGGGTTGAACATGATCCAATGGAGATCTGGGCAACACAAAGCTCTACCTTAGTAGAAGCTCTAGCTAAGTCTGGCATCCGTAGCGACCAATTAGCGGCTATCGGTATTACTAACCAGCGTGAAACGACCATCGTCTGGAATAAAGAAACAGGTAAACCCGTTTACAATGCGATCGTATGGCAATGTCGCCGTACTGCTGATATCTGTGAAGATTTAAAAGCACGCGGTCTCGAAAACTATGTACGTGACAACACTGGTTTGGTGCTTGACCCTTACTTCTCCGGTACCAAAGTTAAATGGATTCTGGACAATGTTGAAGGCGCACGAGAAGACGCAGAAGCAGGCAAGCTTTTGTTTGGTACTGTCGATACTTGGTTAGTTTGGAAGATGACTCAAGGTCGCGTTCACGTAACCGACTACACTAACGCATCGCGTACCATGCTGTTTAACATCAACGATCTATGTTGGGATCAAAAAATGTTAGATGAGCTTGGCATCCCAGCATCTATGATGCCAGAAGTGAAGCGCTCATCGGAAATTTACGGTAAAACCAACATCGGTGGTAAAGGCGGTACTCGTATTCCTATTTCTGGAATCGCAGGTGACCAACAAGCGGCGCTTTACGGCCAAATGTGTGTTGAAGCGGGTCAAGCGAAAAACACTTACGGTACGGGTTGTTTCTTGCTAATGAATACTGGCCAAGAAAAAGTCACTTCGACACATGGCCTTCTAACTACTTTGGCTTGTGGTCCTGTAGGCGAACCAGCTTATGCACTTGAAGGCGCCGTATTCATGGGTGGAGCTTCTATCCAATGGCTACGCGATGAATTGAAAATCCTAAACGGTGCAGAAGACTCTGAATACTTCGCGACAAAAGTGGATACATCAAACGGCGTTTATGTCGTGCCTGCATTTACTGGTTTAGGCGCTCCATACTGGGATGCCTACGCACGTGGCACGATTGTCGGCCTTACTCGCGGTGTGAATTCAAACCATATCATCCGTGCAACATTGGAAGGCATCGCTTATCAAACTCGTGACGTACTGGATGCGATGCAAGCTGACTCAGGCATTAAGCTTGCGAACCTTCGCGTCGATGGTGGTGCAGTAGCGAACAACTTCCTAATGCAATTCCAATCCGATGTATTGAACACAGAAGTACACCGCCCTCAAGTAACTGAGGTTACCGCTCTTGGTGCAGCCTACCTTGCCGGCCTTGCAGTTGGTTACTGGGATAGCATTGATGAGTTGCAGAATAAAGCGGTACTTGATCGCACCTTTGAGCCACACGATGATGAAGAAAAACGCAATCGTCGTTACAAGGGCTGGAAACGTGCAGTGAAATGTGCACAAACCTGGTCTGAACTTCACGACGAAGAAGATTAATCTCATCTCCATAAGAAAAAAAGAGCGCCATTTGTGCGCTCTTTTTGCGCTTTATCCCCGATTCCTGAACTCGCTTACTTCTCACAACGAGCAAATTCGAGCACAATAGAGCTTCGAATTTGAAGCATTGGCCGTTACCAATGCACAAGGGAGTGGTAAGTGAAGCAAATACCTCGACACCAGCAGATTGTTGAGCTGGTGAAAAAACAAGGCTATGTCAGCACGGATGAGTTAGTAGAAAGATTCAATGTCAGCCCACAAACCATCCGACGCGATCTCAATGAACTCGCCGATGACAACAAAATTCGTCGTTATCACGGTGGAGCCACTATTCCTCTCAGTTCTGAAAACACATCTTACAACACGCGTAAAGCGCTCAACTTCAATGAAAAAGATGTCATTGCAGACGAGGTAGTCAAACACATTCCAGATGGTGCCACACTATTCATCGATATCGGCACCACACCAGAAGCAGTTGCGCGAGCGCTCAATAAAAACCATAAACAGTTGCGTGTTGTCACCAACAACATCAATGTTGCGACCATTCTTTTCCCTAACCCTGAAATCAAAGTTATCTTAGCGGGTGGAGAAGTCCGCAGCAGAGACGGCGGTATTGTTGGCGAGGCTACCCTCGATTTCGTTAAACAGTTCCGTCTCGACTTTGGTATTCTCGGCATTAGCGGTATCGACTTCGATGGCTCGCTATTAGACTTTGATTACCACGAAGTCCGGGTCAAACAAGCGATCATTGACAATAGCCGTAGTGTATTTCTTGCCGTAGACCACACCAAGTTCGGGCGCAATGCTATGGTGAAACTAGGCAATATTGCACAGCTCAACATGATCTTTACCAATAAGCAGCCACCAGAAGAAATCTTGTCAATTTTGAAGGAAGCTTCTATCCCACTTGAAGTGGTTGAAGCTAACGAATCAAACTCCGAAAACGAGTAACGTCAATCGTATAACTCCCCCTCAAATGACCTCTGTCTTAATTAGACAGAGGTTTTTTTGTGTCTAAATCACACAAAACGCTCACAAACGAAAATAATAGATGATCACAAACGAAACCTGAGCTAGGATTACATTATGTTCTAAAATGCTCGTTCGCTCACCAAGAGGTCAAATTTATGAGTATACAAAATAATGCTTCCACTACTAGCTCATCCACTACCTTAGACTTGATCGTAATCGGTGGCGGCATTAACGGAGCTGGTATTGCAGCAGACGCAGCTGGCCGAGGTTTGAGTGTTGGCTTATACGAAGCAAATGACTTCGCATCTGCGACTTCTTCAGCAAGTTCTAAACTGATACACGGCGGTTTACGCTACCTTGAACACTACGAGTTTCGTTTAGTTTCGGAAGCGCTCGCAGAGCGTGAGGTTATTCTTCGTAAAGCACCACACGTCGCACTACCAATGCGTTTCCGTTTACCGCATCGCCCATTCCTACGCCCAGCTTGGATGATTCGTTGTGGCCTTTTCCTTTACGATAACTTGGGTAAACGTACGACGCTGCAAGGCAGTAAAACCGTCAACCTTGCGAAATCTGGCTTGCTAAAACCAGAAATGAAAACGGGTTTCGAATACTCTGACTGTTGGGTTGATGATGCACGTTTAGTATTACTGAACGTTCTTGCGGCTCGCGAAAACCATGCTGAAGTGCGTAACTACTGCCGCGTGGAAAAAGCACACCGTGAAGGTGGTATCTGGCATGTTACTATTCACGATGTGATGACAGACCAACGTTTCGAACGTAAAGCGAAAGCGTTAGTCAATGCTGCGGGGCCTTGGGTAAAACAGTTCTTTGATGATGGATTAGAGCAAGCCTCTCCTCGTAACATTCGCTTAATAAAAGGCTCGCACATCGTTGTTCCTCGTATCCACAACGAACCGCAAGCCTACATTCTTCAAAACAAAGACAATCGCATCGTATTTATGATTCCTTACTTAGATAAGTTCTCAATCATTGGTACAACAGATGTGGAATACAAAGGTGACCCACGTGAAGTGTCGATCTCAGATGACGAAGTCGATTACCTCATTGATATCGTAAACCAACACTTTGTCCACCAGTTGACTCGCGAAGATGTAGTTTGGACATACAGCGGTGTTCGTCCTTTATGTGACGATGAATCTGACTCTCCGCAAGCAATCACACGAGACTACACGCTAGAGCTCGATGCGGAATACGACCATGCACCTCTGCTTTCTGTTTTTGGTGGTAAGTTAACGACCTACCGTAAGTTAGGTGAAGCAGCAATGAAGAAACTTGCTCCGTTCCTACCTGAAATGGGTAAAGACTGGACGGCCAACCAAACCCTTCCTGGTGGTAACTTCAGCTGTAGTCGTGAACAATTAGCGAAACAAATTCATGCTAAATACACTTGGGCGCCAGAAGCATTGATTCTTCGTTATGTCACTCAGTTTGGTACCCAAACGTGGAACTTAATGGAAGGTACAACAAGTGAAGCTGACTTAGGACAAACGTTCTCGACACAAGCCGGTGGTGTTTACCAACGTGAGATCGATTACTTAATGAACCATGAAATGGCAATGACCGATGAAGACATTTTATGGCGCCGTACTAAGCTTGGTCTTTACATGAACGAGGAAGAAAAACAGGCCTTAACGGACTATTTAAAGAAAAAGCTACAACAGAAAGTGGTTAATCTTTCTCAAGTTGGCTAACAGCTCCCCTCCCTCCCCCCACAATAAAGCCTGCTTAGTTGCAGGCTTTTTGTTTTGTTGTTTAAGCACAACACCTTGGTGCGCTCCACTCGATTGCAAATAAGAACAACTATTCATAGACATTTGGCGTTAAATACAATCATACTCATTTGAAAAATAATGCATCAATGACTTCAGAGTACCGTACTCAGAGCATTGCCTCTGTATGGCAATGCAATTCTCGCGAAAGAAGTATCTTGAGGTTATTTTGGTATCGGCTCAAACAAGGAAAAGAAAATGGGTTTTATGATTGAACATTGGGACTTCTCAACCCCAGAAGCAACTCAACAATCCACCACGGCAGAGCAAATTCAAGCTAAGCATTGGTACCATTGCGAACGGCTGCATCCTGATATTCGTGGTTGGCTGGAGCAAAACCAAGTACCTCGAGCTACGGTTGATCATCTATTAGCCGACGAAAGCCGACCATCTTTCCATCCTTTAGATGACGAGAACTTCATGTTGATTTTACGAGGCGTCAATATGAACGGCAATGCATCACCAGAAGATATGCTTAGTATTCGAATTCTCTACTTTCAAGGCGCACTCATTTCAACTCGTAAAATTCCATCACGCGCGATCATGGAGATTCGCCAAGCATTAGCGGAACACAAAGGCCCAAAAAGTCTTGCTAGTTTACTTCATCAGATCATTGAAGGATTAAACAGTAAAATAGACATTTACCTTGATACAATTGAAGAAACACTAAACCAGTTCGACGTGAATGATGAATCGACGTACAAACATATGGCGACTCAAAAAGCACTGATTTCTATCAAGCGTTTTATTCGCCCTCAGCAGTACGCTATCCGTGATCTTGTGGAGTCAGAATCAGAATTGATTGCTTTGAGACCTCATCAATATCGCTTCGCACACAATAATATTACGCGCATAAATGAAACACTTGAGTTTTATCTTGGAGAAGTGGCGCTTTTCCAAGAAGAGATCAAACATCATCGTGATGAGAAAACCAATAAAAACAGTTACCTGTTTACTTTGGTAGCAACGATTTTTCTACCAACCAGCTTCTTAACAGGTTTACTCGGTATCAATGTTGGTGGAATGCCAGGCGTGGAATCCACCATGGCATTCACCTGGTTCTGCATCGCCTTAATTGTCATTTTTGGTCTAGAGTGGTGGCTATTTAAACGCTTGGGGCTCACGAATAAAGCGGACGACGAAGACGAATAAACACTAAACCTATAAAGAACAAAAACCAAAAGAGGAGCACGCGGCTCCTCTTTTCTCTACTCACATTAGAATCTTATCCGGGGTAACCATCCACACGAGGGGTCACAAGCATCACACCAAAGCGCCACACAAACAGCCCAAACGCAACAATCCATAATCCGCCGCTGATATCAATCCACAGCATCATGTTCGCTGGGTCAAAGATCACGGCGAAACTGCGAACCAAAGCTGCCGCGGTAATCGCTGTAAACGCAAGGCTCATGTTTGGCCCTTTGTAGATCATGCGACCAGTATGTCCCATCGTCACCCGTGCAATCATCGCTAAAATCAAACCGCCTAACGCACCTATCGCAAACAGGTGAATGAGGTTATGGCTGGCAAATGCATCTCCCCAGACGCCTCGCAAAATTAAGCTTAGTGGTAAACACAAATACGCAGCATGCAGCGACCACACTAAAGGCTCGCTCAGGGTTAACCAAGGTTTCCAGCGAACAAAACGCACCAACTGAGCAACACCTGCAAATAGCATCAAAGGACTACCTAGTTCTGCAAACGTCACAGGGAAAAAGATCAGCACAAATAGCATTACCAATGGCAAGTTCGCGAACCACTCTAACCAAGCCAATGGTTGCGCTTTTTCGAAATTAAATCGACGCGCAGTAAAAAATGGAATCACACGTCCGCCCATCACTGACAACAGCAAGGTAAACCACCACAGCATTGCTTGCCACACCGCTGAAGAGCTAAAGGGCGGCATACCTTTTATCGTTGCGTAGCTTGCAAAGTTCGCAAAGATGGCCAAAAGAAACAGTGGAACGAAAAACAAATTACGCCAACCTTTGGCTCGATACACACGAATGCCCACCTCATAGGCGATAAACAGTAAAAATACCGCTTCGATACTGCTGGTTAACCATAACGGTGCTTGTGTCCAAAGCAATATGCGGGGCACTAACCACAAGCCAAATAAAGCCAGAAGCATGTAATGCTTGGTACCATTAATGCCAGTCCAGTTTTGTACCGCGGTCAGTACAAAGCCAACTACGATTGCCATCGAAAAACCGAACAACATTTCATGTACGTGCCACCATAATGCCGGTACAGCTAATGCGTTTGGCTGTCCGCTCTGGAACATCCACACCCACAACGCGATCGCAACAATGGCGTAAATCGACCCAAACAGAAAAAACGGCCGAAAGCCTAATCGCAGCCATGCGGGGATTTTTTCTTCCACTTTTTTATCGGTGATATTCAGCATTATCTTGCCCTCAAGCGTCTCTTGATGCTGGTTGACTCAACTACAATATTGATGCTACCACAAACATGCATAAAAAATACATGTTTATAATTAAGATTATACTTAAGAGGTAAAGTTGTGCTTCAGAGGCGGGTTAGGTATAAACGGTGAGAGACACAACCATCAGTTAAGGGATGCAACGAAGATGTACATATTTGGCTATGGCAGTTTGATTAATTCTGCGTCACGTAAGTTAACCGGACAAACGGGAGAAGCCATTCCCGTCATTGCTCATGGACTGGTGCGCTACTGGGGGAAGATTGACGACAGCTACAGCCTCTCTCCATTAGTGGTGAACCAAGGCGATGGACAGGTTAATGGCGTTTTACTCGAAGTGAATAAAGAAGCGCTCGCAGAATTCGATCGCCGTGAGCGAGGTTATCATCGTATTCAACTGCAGCCAGATCAAATCGAAACAGATGCGAGTTTTAACCAAGAACACGACATTTGGGTTTACGTAAAAGACGAGCCACTACCACCATGCGCAAAGAGCCCAATCATGCAAAGTTATGTTGATACCGTACTGGCAGGTTGCTTGGAAGTTTCCCACGCGTTTGCAGAGCATTTTGTGCGTCACACCATTGGCTGGCAACACGCGAAAGAAAATGACCGCCACCAACCCAAATATGGCAACCTTGCAGGCGTACAAGATCACCATTATGAGTTGATTGATAATCTGATCAAAAAAGGAGCCTAACGGCTCCTCTTTAGTATCTATGTTTTGCTTACGCAAGCTTAAAACTTGTAATCAACACCAACGTACAGGCTGTCAAAATCAAAATCTTCGCTGCCACCGTTTTCGGCATCAATACTTACCGAAGAAGCACGGTAGCCACCAGATACAACCAAACCTGAAGCGAACTCATAACCAGCCTCAACACCGTAGTTAAAGCCTACATCACGACCATCATCGGTAACAGTGCTAGATGATTTCACTTCATAAGAAACACTCATTACACCAAGGCCAGCAATCGCACCAACATAGAAGCCTGTACCTGCAAATTGGTATTTAGGCTTCGCATTGAAATTGAACGCAGAAGCATCAACACTAAATTTAACCGGCCACCCCATGTAAGAAAATGTTTCTTCAAAGTCGCCAAAGTATATGTACTCACCTTCAAAAGCTAGTTTGAAGTTTTCTGAATATTGAAGCTCTTTACCTACAGCAAGGCTAAGACCTGTCGCAGAAAAATCTTTTGACAAGCTTTTAACTTTAAGATCTGAAGTTACCAAATCAGCACCAACA
>NZ_WXWS01000650.1:0-9603 GCF_009904715.1 Vibrio sp. V42_P2S4T144
CATAAGAACTGCCTGTCAACATGCCATTAGCCAAGGCCTGATCAAGATCCATTCGTCCTACAAGAATGAGGACGACATCAAGAAAATATTAAAAAATGGATAATTAAACGCCTGTTGAACGTAATAACTAATGACGCTATAAAGTTTTTTGTTATTATCAGATAATTGTCAGTAGTACATGGACTTAACCGTAGTCACTTCATGGGAATCTTGGAATCCGATATTCAGTCGCAGCTGCATCAGCTGAGTTGTCAACTTGACCAACTCAGACTGACTCATCGTGATACTTCACTCAAATTCAAACGTGAACAACAAGTTCTTAAACGCGTTGTGGCATCATTGTCTTCAGCTTGCCAGGGTTCGAATACTCAGGTATCCAACTACCTATTTGAAATCCAACAAGAGCTGCAACATCAAAAAGATATCAGCACTCTTATCCCGCGTTTAGCGGTATTAGAGAGGATGCTCAAACAGCAGTCGAAGACGATGGATAAACAGAACGGTTACCTTGACGAACAAATCAAGCACAGTGCTGAAACACTGCAACGTGTCACGGGCTTACCTGCGCAGTTAAAACGTGAACTACGGAACCTGATGAGTTTCTCTGAAGTTCACGCCAGCAATAAAGCTGATCAAGCCACTAAGCTACTGAGTATTTACGAACGCGCTCTGAAAATCATCACGTCTAATTCACGTCTACATCTTAGCGAATTTGAAAACAATCCCGACAGATCTCAGCTTGAGTGCTTAGCCAGCGACCTCCAACATACTATTACAGAGCTGGATTTCGAGGGAGAATCAGGCGATAGATTGCTGGATATTCGCGCTAAGTTGCTCCTTGGCGTGAGTGCCGAGTCTCTCATTGAGCTTACGCTATCAACGCTGAAATTGGTTGTCGAAGCAACAAAGTTCGAGCGCGAGGCGTCTAGCCAATTCCTTGATCAGCTGAACACTTCTCTCGCAAGTAACCTAAAAACCGTTCATCAGAACGTCGACCAGCATCATACCTACTTTGAACACCGCCAAGAGCTCAACACAGAAATGAACAGCTTGGTTGAATTAAGCCAAAAGTCACTTAATCAAGCTCAAGATATCGCGGTTGTGAAAAAAGAAATCACGCCTCTTCTCGAAAAAATGGCGTCGCTTACAGAGCGACTGAAAATGACGGAAGAGCGAGAGCAAGCGCTGCAAGAACGGTTGATTTACAGTAAGAACCAACTCGAAGCGGTATTTGAAACTACGCAAGATTATCGTCGACGCTTAGATGACCAAGCTCAGCGCATGTTGCTCGACCCGCTGACTAAAGTTTATAACCGCACTGCATTTAACGATCGACTAGAGCTAGAGTATCGCCGTTGGATTCGCTCTCAGCAAAACCTTCGTGTTGTGCTGTTTGATGTAGACAACTTCAAAGCGGTGAATGATAGCTATGGTTATACGGCTGGCGATAAAGCGCTGAAGATCATCGCTCGTACTATTAATAAGCGCGTATCAGATACGGAAACAGTGGCTCGCTTTGGTGGCGAGGAGTTTATTCTACTCGTCCCGGAACAATCTGAAGAATACACACTGGATCTGATTAAGCATATCCAGCGTGATATTAGCCAATTACCCTTTAAGTTCCGTGAGCAAAATATCATGATTACCTTAGCTGCTGTATCGACGTCTTTCAAAGAGTCCGATACGCCAGAGTATGTGCTCGATCGTCTTGGCAAGATGCTTGCGGACGCTAAAAAACGTGGAACAAACCAGCTTAACTGGAGCTAAGATTCGTACAAAAAGCGAGCAAACAAACCAAATTTGGTGCAATCTACGCTTTATAACCACCCATTTTCAACGAGTTATCACATTTCTTCCCTTTTAGTCTGCTAAGCTGTAAAAACCCAAGTCACTTCAAGATGATGTATTTATAAAAGGCAAATGTATCATCTTGAGGTTGCTTGGGAGTTGATAACCATAAAACCAAATCGGCCAACTACCTTTCATCAAACCATACGTATAACACCCAAAAGGTAAGTTGGTACTTTCCCTCAAATTAATGCAACACAAGGAGGCGTTATGATTACCCATATAAGCCCCGCTGGTAGCATGGACTTGCTATCTCAACTAGAAGTAGAGCGCTTAAAGAACACAGCCTCGAGTGAACTTTATCAGCTGTACCGTAATTGCACATTAGCGGTGTTGAACTCCGGTAGCCATACCGATAACTCGAAAGAACTGCTCGATAAATACCAATCGTTTGATGTCAACGTCGTGCGTCGTGAGCGTGGTATTAAGCTTGAGCTGACTAATCCGCCAGAGCACGCTTTTGTTGACGGCGAAATAATTAAAGGTATCCAAGAGCATCTGTTCTCCGTATTGCGTGATATCGTTTACGTAAACATGCATTTGGCAGACGCCCAACGGCTCAACCTTACTAACCCAATTCACATTACGAACCTCGTGTTCGGCATTCTTCGTAATGCCAGAGCATTAACTCCAGGTATCGCACCTAATCTTGTCGTATGTTGGGGTGGTCACTCTATCAATGGAGTGGAGTATCAGTACACACGTGAAGTGGGTAACGAACTGGGCCTGCGTGAACTTAACATCTGCACAGGTTGCGGCCCTGGTGCAATGGAAGGGCCGATGAAAGGTGCAGCAATTGGGCACGCAAAGCAACGTTATACTCAGCAACGTTATCTTGGTTTAACCGAACCCTCGATTATTGCGGCCGAGCCACCAAACCCAATAGTAAATGAGCTGGTCATCATGCCCGACATCGAAAAGCGCTTGGAAGCTTTCGTCCGTATGGCTCATGGTATCGTTATTTTCCCAGGTGGCCCGGGCACAGCGGAAGAGCTACTGTACATTCTTGGCATCATGATGCACCCGGATAACGCCGATCAGCCAATGCCTATCGTATTAACAGGACCAAAAGAGAGTGAAGAGTACTTCCGCTCTATTGATGAGTTCATTCGCGACACACTTGGTGAGGAAGGGCAAAAGCACTACGAGATCATCATTGACGACCCGGCAGAAGTCGCTCGTATTATGAAACGCTCCATGGACTCGGTACGCCTTCACCGAAAAGAGAAAGGCGATGCGTACAGCTTTAACTGGTCATTGAAAATTGAGCCAAACTTCCAACTGCCATTCGAGCCTACTCATGAGTCGATGGAACAATTGGATTTAAGCCTAGATCAAGAACCGCAAGTTTTAGCGGCCAACTTGCGTCAAGCCTTCTCTGGCATAGTTGCAGGTAACGTAAAGGCTGAAGGTATTCGAGAAATAGAACGTAGAGGGCCTTTCACCATTCATGGCGACGCAGTCCTCATGAAAAAACTCGATAAGTTGCTAAAAGACTTTGTCGAACAGCAC
Source organism: Vibrio sp. V42_P2S4T144 (assembly GCF_009904715.1). NCBI lineage: Bacteria > Pseudomonadati > Pseudomonadota > Gammaproteobacteria > Vibrionales > Vibrionaceae > Vibrio > Vibrio sp. V42_P2S4T144. Next base: position 3,361 of record NZ_WXWS01000650.1, read on the forward strand.
CGAATGAAATTACCTGGCGGTTCAGACTACGAACCGTGTTATCGAATCGCTCACCCGGAAATTGGTGGTCGATAGTCAGGCTAGCATTCGTTACACTAGGGGCATTACGCCCCTTTTTTATTGCTAAGTCATTATGTCTATTCATCTTGTTATCATTGATGCCCTAAACCTGATCCGCCGAGTGCACTCAGCACAACCAGATCCAACCGACATAGCAAGAACCATAACCACAACGCAAAGAACCCTCACTCGCATTCTGTCAGAGGCCAACCCGACACACATCATCGCGGTTTTTGATCACCACGAACAAGACAGAGGTTGGCGCGCTGAAATTCTCCCTGACTATAAGCAAAACCGAAAACCAATGCCTCAGCCACTACTGCAAGGGTTAGATGCGATTCAACAAGCGTGGTGGGAGCAAGGTATTGATTCATTGCTGTCTGAAGGCGATGAAGCAGATGATTTGGTTGCTACACTCGCAACGAAAGTGGCCAGCCATGGTGAAAAAGTCACCATCGTTTCCACAGACAAAGGTTACTGCCAGCTACTTTCCCCTACCCTACAAATCCGTGATTATTTCCAACACCGTTGGTTAGATGAACCATTTCTCGAAAAAGAGTTCGGCGTAAAACCAAGTCAACTAGCGGATTACTGGGGATTAACAGGGATAAGCTCTAGCCAGGTTCCGGGCGTACCTGGAATTGGCCCGAAAGCAGCGAAAGAGATTCTCACTCAGTTTGAGAGTATTGAAGCAGCCTACGCTAGTGAAGATCTCGTACCGAAATACCGTAAAAAATTGGATGAGCACATTGAATCTGCTCGTTTATGTAAACGCGTCGCCGCTTTAAAGTGCGATATCGAACTAGGCTTTAACTTGCAAGATATTCGCTTTTTAGGGCCAAACAAAGCGGAGTAGTGCCCGATGGTAGTTTCACACCATGAAACCCTCAGATATTAAAAAAGCGCCATTTGAAGGCGCTTTTTCTATCCTAATCACTATCCCCAAAAGACTCAGGGAATAAAGTTAGTAAGGTGAAATATTCGACAGACATTGGATATGAATCGTGATCTCTTCACGATCATGATACAAATGTTTAGCTTGTAGCTTGAACTTTACCTTATTATCAATGAGGAACTGCTTGAGATTTTCAAGGTCTTGCAGCACTTCGTCATAACGCCCTTTCATTGGCAGCTTAAGGTTAAAGATGGCCTCTTTTGCCCAACCTTTTAACAGCCACTGTCCCATCAGGTGAGCAACACGAGCTGGCTTTTCCACCATGTCACAAACAATCCATGTTACGTTCTTGCGGTCTGGTTCGAACTTAAAACCATCCACCATATGGTGCTTGATCTGGCCAGTTTCCATCAAACTGTCTGCCATCATGCCGTTATCAACGCAGTGAACGAACATTGAGCGCTTCACTAATTGGTACGTCCAACCGCCTGGACATGCACCTAAATCCACACCCCACATACCTGGTGCCAAACGCTCATCCCACTCTTCACGTGGAATAAAGACATGAAATGCTTCTTCCAGTTTAAGTGTTGAACGACTTGGAGCGTCTGCTGGGAATTTAAGGCGAGGGATACCCATGAAGAACTGTGAGTTGTTGTCAGTGTAAGAGTAACCAACGTAACAGTGGCCAGGCTCAACAAAGCAAATGTGCAGTACTGGTTTTTTCGCGTTATCTTTGTTCAGCATTAAGCCTTTGCCGCGCAACGCTTGACGCATTGGGACGGTAAACTTACGGCAGAATTTCAGTAACTCTTTCGCTTCATTTGTATCTGGCGTTTCAATTCTCAAATCACCACAACGAGGGAATGCTTCGATGTCTGCTAGTTCATTCAAAATTGGACTAATTCGGTCATCACTTGGCAACGATTGAAACTCAGCTGCTACCGCAAACATTTGTCGAGCAAAAATTAAAGACTTAAAGTCTAAACCTCTCGCAAGTTTGTCGGCATCTCCATCTTGGTAACACTCGAAGACAACATAACCTGAGTTTCTCTTCACACGAGGGAAGCCATACACTTCCAACTGTGTCGCTTTGTCCTGAATTTCACCAGCACACTCTTTCTCAAAGCCAGAACGGCAATAGAGCATTAGTTGTTTCACTTGGAGACCTCTTTGATATTGAACGCAGCAAAAAAGAACAGACACCAACCAATCATGAACAGTAATCCTCCCACAGGAGTAATTGGTCCAAACCACTTAATGCCCGTCAGCGCCAGCGCGTAAAGACTGCCGCTAAAACAAAAGATGCCGATAATAAAGCAAATCGCCGCAATGAAAAAATATTTTTGTGCTTTTTGTCCCAAATTGAGCAGAAGCAGAATGGCACAAAACACAATCGCCAACGTGTGAATAAATTGATACAGAACTCCGGTCTCAAATACACCGAGCAAATAAGGGGCCAGTGTCGCTTTTAACCCATGAGCAGCAAATGCTCCAAGAGCGACCGAAAGCAGCCCAGACAATCCAGAGAGTGAGAGTAACCACTTACTTTTCACTGTACACCTCTTTTATAAACGCCGCTAACTGCTCTATCGCGAGTGTAATGTTACCCACTTCAGTATGACCTGAGATCTTGCGCGGTTTGAAGCTGTGGTCACCATCAGGTAAAAAGCTCACAGTTACTTGCGACGAAAGGACGAAATCATCGAATTCCTCACGCTTACCAAAGGTGTCTCGCTCCCCTTGCAGAATCAGCGTAGGTTTCTCAATGGTTGCTAAGTGCTCGCCTTTGTATTTCTCTGGCTTTCCCGGCGGGTGAAATGGAAAACCTAAACAGGCAATGCCCGCCACCAGCTCATTTTCAGCCAACAAGCTCGACATACGACCGCCCATTGACTTACCACCAATAACCACGGGAGAAAAAGCAAAGTGAGCGATCACTTCGCTGTATGCTTCAAGCAACTTTGGCGCGCGATCGGGCGGACGCTTTTTGCCATCTTCCGAACGTTTCACCATGTAAGGGAAATTAAAACGCACTACACGAATACCTTGCTCCACTAATCCTTTGGCGACCGCTGTCATGAAGTCATGCTCCATCCCCGCACCTGCGCCGTGAGCAAAAATAAACAGCGGTCCGTTTTCAGGCCCCTCAGCTATCCAGTGATTCATCCAATACTTCCTCTTGTTCTTTTCTCGCGGTTGCCAACATCCAGTCTCTAAACGTTGCGATTCGGCCCATATCTGCCTGCTGTTCATGACACACCACATAGAATGCATTCTTGGATATCAACACTTCGTCGAATGGTGCAATGAGTCGTCCGGCTTCCATTTCAGGTTTGGCGAGTACGTTGTTACCGAGCGCGACCCCCTGACCGTGCGCAGCAGCCTGTAGCACCATCGTTGAGTGACTAAAAATAGGACCGTGGTTTACGTTGATGCCTTCAATGTTGTAATGACGAGCAAACTGCTTCCAGTCTTTACGCGAAGTATCGTGTAACAAAGTATGTAATTTGAGGTCACTTAAAGATTCTAATGGTTTGTTACCCAAAAGTAATGAAGGTGAACAAAGTGGGATCAAAAACTCTTGGTACAATTTATCTGCTCGCAAACCTGGCCAGTTCCCTCGGCCATAGTAGATCGCCACATCAACATCATCAGTCAGTGAGCCTTCATCCATATCTACGGCTTTAATACGTACATCGATATCGGGCTCTTGAGCATTAAAATCGGCCAAACGAGGTACAAGCCATTGGATAGCAAAACTCGGCGGTAGGCTAATCGTCAATGCCCCTTTTTCGCTACGTTCCAACACCTTATCTGTCGCTTCCGCAATCGAGGTGAAAATATCTTTGATATCGAGAAAGTAACTTTGGCCTTCTTCTGTTAACAACAAAGAACGATTACGTCGACGGAAGAGCTTCAATGATAAGAACTCTTCAAGCGCTTTAATCTGGTGACTGACCGCGGCTTGAGTAACAAATAACTCTTCTGCTGCTCGTGTAAAACTGAGATGACGAGCAGCCGCTTCGAAGACTCGAAGCGAATTTAATGGAGGCAATCTGCGAGACATATGGGACCTCTAATAGGATTAGTTTTTTTAATCTGAAACATTATAAAATGTCCGTTGTCGAACAGCCAGATAAATTCTATATTTCACCCCGCAACACGGGCCTGAACGGCTTGATTTCTTTGGAAATCAATTGGCTTCGTTGTTGCGATGTTGTGTTTGCAAACTCGTATTTCGAGTTAGGTAGATTTCTACCATAATGTTTTGTCCACACTCCCTGTGACAAAACATATACTTCCTGTATTTATTTTTGACCTGTCTGTCAAATTTGTTACACCGCCTAAATTAGGCGGTGTTTTTTTATCTATCAAAAATCTCATCCGCATATCTGGCAGCAATATCACTTTATTACTCTTCTTTCGGATTAATTATCGTTATATCAACACAAAGTGTATGGCTTTGCGATAAGCCTCAACATTATGCTAAGTAATGGTTGTCTGTAACGCGATCAAAAACAAAAAAGGCGCAAATTGATGTCTCAATTTGCGCCTTTTAACGTATTTTATCAGTCAGCTATGGACGGTAAACTTTTACGTTGCTGAAGCCTTGCTCTTGCAAGTAAAGCGCTTGCAGACGGCTCATCACACCGCGGTCACAGTAAAGTAGGTATGTCTTAGACTGGTCTAAGTCACCAAACTGTGTACCCAGCTTGTAGAAAGGGATATGTTTCACATCCACACCTTCGATTTCAAGTGGGTTATCGTCTTCCTCTTCAGGACTACGAATATCTAGCACAACCGCGTGCTCTTCTACCGCTTGAACTTGCTCTACTTCTGGTGCGGCTTGCTCAGACTCTTTCGCGATATCACGAATGTCCATCATGCGAGCTTCTTGAACCACTTGCTCAAGGATACTGAAGTCGAATTTCTCTTCTTCAGCTTCTAGCTTGCCTTTCACCGCTTTCACGGTTGGCTTCTTAGAGATAACACCACAGTATTCTGGCATTGTCTTCGCGAAATCTTCTGTGCCGATTTCACGTGCTAGATTGATGATGTCTTCTTTATCCCAGTTGATAAGCGGACGCAGAATCAGCGTGTCTGTTACGTTATCGATGTGGCGTAGATTGGTTAGCGTTTGGCTCGATACTTGACCTAGCGCTTCACCTGTTACCAATGCTTCGATCTTCATCTTCTGAGCGATCATGCCTGCTGCACGCATGAACATACGCTTCAAGATCACGCCCATTTGGCCGTCATCGACTTTCTCTAGGATTTCCGCAACCACAGGCTCGAAATCAACTGAGATAAAACGTACTTTTGCTGAAGAACCGTATTTGTTCCATAGGTAGTGAGAAACCTGCTTAACGCCGATTTCGTGTGCTGGACCACCCAAGTTAAAGAAGCAGTAATGTACTTTTGAACCACGCTTGATATGAAGATAGCTTGAAACACCAGAATCGAAACCACCCGAGATCAGGCTTAACACGTCTTCTTGCGTACCCAGAGGGAAACCACCTAGGCCTTTATGACGAGACAATACTTGGTTTAGCTTGTCGTTCGAGACTTCTACCTTGATCGTCACGTCTGGGTTTCGTAGCTTAACACTAGCGCTTTCAATCGCTTGATTTAAACCACCGCCTACATAACGCTCTAGTTCAATAGAGGTAAAGTCATGCTTGCCACGACGCTTCGCACGTACAACAAAGGTTTTATTTTCGAGTGCAGCACGGTTGAGTTCTAGCACTTGCTCGAAGATATCGTGCAAGTCTTTAAATTCAGTTTGCTTCACTTCCAGTACGTGGTGAATGCCTGGTGTATGAGTCAAAACCTCATGAACTTCAGCGTGGAATTCGTTACTCTCAGAGGTCACTTCAATGTGATCACGACGGTTAAATACCGCGACAGACTCCGTGCGGCTCTTAATGATGTTACGAATGTTGCACTCTAAAATCTTTGTGAAGCGCTTACGCACAGATTCACTTTTTACAAAAATTTCTGGATGGGGCTTTACAATAAATTTCATAGTCTAATTCGCAGGTTAGTTTCGCAATCAACAAAGAGTGACACTCAACTTCAATACTTCATACGCAGTAAAACCGCGTTTCAGTCACAAAAAGTAGTCTGAGCTCACTTTTAAGGCGCAAGATTATACACCCAAGCGGATTGGAAAAACAAAAAAAGCGAGCAATCTGCTCGCTTTCTTATCTCTTTACTGACTTAAAACTAAAGCCTAGTTATTGAATTACCGGCACTTCTTCACTGTAGAGAGGCTCGCCTTGCAT
>NZ_WXWS01000423.1:0-9574 GCF_009904715.1 Vibrio sp. V42_P2S4T144
ATTTGGCAATACTTTCTTAAAGCTTATTGATAGTTCAGCAAAAAGCGAACCAAATAGTGAAGAGGAAGAGCAATGACGGCAACTTATCGTCGGCAACAAGGAAGTAAAGTCTATACCTTTAAGTCATTAGCTGACTTGATGGCGAAAGCGACACCGGAGCGCTCAGGCGATGCGTTAGCCGGGGTTTGTGCTCAGTCAGCGGCAGAACGTGTAGTCGCACAAATGGCGCTGTCTGAGTTACCACTTAAAACGTTTCTTAACGAGGCGGTTATTCCATACGAAAGCGACGATATCACTCGCCTAATTATCGATACACATGACCTTGAAGCCTTTAAGCCGATTGAGCACTTGACGGTCGGAGATTTTCGAAATTGGCTGCTGAGTGAAGAAGCCGATGGTGAAACATTGGCTAAAATTCGTCAAGGTTTAACACCAGAAATGGTGGCCGCAGTCAGTAAGATTATGCGCAACCAGGATTTGATTCTCGTTGCTAAAAAATGCCAAGTTGTCACGGCTTTTCGGAATACGATAGGTTTGCCGAGTCGCCTGTCTACTCGCTTACAGCCGAATCATCCCACTGATTCTCTCAACGGTATCGCAGCGACCATTTTTGATGGTCTGATGTACGGAAATGGCGATGCGGTTATCGGTATCAATCCGGCAACAGATAATGTACCTCAAGCTATTAAGTTAATGAACTTAATGGATGAGGTGATTCAACACTATCAAATACCGACTCAGTCTTGTGTGTTAACTCATGTCACGAACACGATCGAAGCCATTGAAATGGGTGCACCAGTCGATCTCGTTTTTCAGTCGATAGGCGGCACGCAAGGGACGAATGATACCTTCGGAATCGACTTGTCGATTTTGAAAGAGGCCCATGAAGCTGCGTTGTCTTTGAATCGAGGCAGTGTAGGAAACAATGTGATGTATTTTGAGACCGGACAAGGTACAGCGCTGTCTGCGAATGCATTTCATGGGGTCGATCAACAGACTTGTGAAGCCCGCGCTTATGCTGTCGCGAAACAGTTCGATCCTTTGTTGGTTAATACTGTCGTTGGGTTTATTGGCCCTGAGTATCTGTTTGATGGCAAGCAAATTATTCGTGCTGGGCTTGAAGATCATTTCTGTGGGAAGTTGCTTGGTTTACCTATGGGTTGCGATATCTGTTACACCAATCATGCCTATGCCGATCAGAATGACATGGATAACTTGCTGACACTATTAGGTGTGGCCGAGTGCTCGTTCATCATGGGTATTCCAGGGTCTGATGACATCATGCTCAATTATCAAACTACCTCATTTCACGATGCCCTTTACGCAAGAAAAGTACTCGGTTTGAAGCCAGCACCAGAGTTCGAACAATGGTTAATGGAGATGCAGATTTTCGAGAGCGTGCAAGACGTTCGGTTAAGTGAGCAAATCTCTCGCTCGTTTTCGGGAGCAATTAACCAACTGAATAAGGGGTATTCTCATGGGTAAAGTAATCACCATTGCTCAGTCCCCACAAGATGAGTCTGAAGTTGTCACATACAACCCGTGGGGCAAGTTACGTGACTTCACCTCTGCTCGGATCGCTCTGGGTCGTAGCGGGAACAGTGTACCAACCAACGAGTTACTCTCATTTCAGTTGGATCATGCCCAAGCTATGGATGCAGTGCATTGCAGTTTGAATATTGAGTCTCTCGTTGCTGGTTTGTCGGACTCTTACTCGATTCTTGAAAATACCTTAGAGCCTCCAGTGGTAGTGAGCAGCCGAGTAAGTGATCGGCTTATGTACCTGCAAAGGCCCGATTTAGGAAGGCAACTCGATGAATCTTCTTGGCAAACGCTCAACTTGATAGCAAATGAGCATAACACTGACATTGATCTTGCGATTGTTATTGCTGATGGACTTTCTTCCGTCGCAATTCAAAACCATGCCGTGCCTGTTGTTACTCGATTGATTTCTCTTTTAAGCGCTGATGATGAACATCAATGGAAATTCGCACCTATCACAATCGTAAAGCAAGGAAGAGTAGCGGTAGGGGATGATGTTGGTGAATGTTTTAACGCCAAGGCCGTGCTGGTTTTAATTGGAGAGAGACCCGGTCTAACTTCTCCGGATAGCATGGGTATGTATCTCACTTGGGGGGCTAAACGAGGCTCTAAAGATTCCCAAAGAAACTGCATTTCCAATGTGCGTCCCCAGGGGCTCAACTATGACGATGCCTGTGAACGCGCATTTTACTTGCTCAAGGAGGCTCGAAAATTACAACTGTCAGGAGTGAATCTGAAAGATCGCTCCGATATCAATGAGCCAAGTGGCGCAAGCGTTGAAGATAAACACAGCGACAACTTTTTAATTTCATCAAAGTAGAAGGATTTACTATGTCTAAACATCAGGAGTACTTGGCCAAAAGGCAGCTAAAAAGAGGCACCGCAGGTTGGATTTTACTTGCGGGCTTAGGTGTCTCGTATGTTATATCTGGTGACTTCGCCGGTTGGAACTTTGGCATCGCTCAAGCAGGATGGGGAGGCTTTCTTATTGCTGCTATCGCGATGGCAGTAATGTATTTCACGCTAGTATTGTCTTTAGCTGAAATGTCTGCGGCTATTCCTGCTGCGGGTGGTGGTTACAGCTTCGCAAGACAGGCGATGGGGCCGACAGGTGGCTTTTTCACTGGCTTATCAGTTTTGATTGAATATGCGCTCGCGCCTGCTGCGATAGTGATTTTTATTGGCTCAGCAGTTAATGAATTGGTTGGTATCGATGGTCCTGTTGTTTACGCACTTTTCTACGCCGTCTTTATCGCTATTCATATGGCAGGGGTTGGCGAAGCTCTCAAAGTAATGATGGTCATCAGCGGTTTGGCTGTGCTAGCTATTCTAATTACTGCTGCTGTGCTTATTGGTCACTTTGACGTTAATAACTTATTCGATATTGCTCCGGCGACGGCTCAGGCAACAGAAATCTTGCCGTTTGGGTGGTATGGCGTATGGGCTGCGTTGCCATTTGCAATGTGGTTGTTTCTTGCGGTTGAAGGTGTGCCTTTAGCGGCAGAGGAGGCAAAAAATCCGGCAAAAGATGTTCCCAAAGGCATCATTGGTGCGATGATGTTTTTATTGCTAACCGCAACTCTCGTAGTCGTCCTTTTGGCTGGTGCGGTTGGCTCAAAGGTCATAGGCGATAGCGCGGTGCCATTAGTTGACGCCCTAAAGCTTACGGGCAATTCAACGGTAGCAATGGCCGTGAACTTACTTGGATTGGCTGGCCTTATCGCTTCTTTCTTTTCAATCATTTATGGTTACAGTCGCTTGGTGTTTGCGCTTTCCCGCGCGGGTTATTTACCGCAAACTTTGTCATTAACCAGTGACAAAAAAGTGCCTTCTCGTGCGCTTTTGGTTCCGGGCGTTTTTGGGTTCTTGGTTTCACTTACGGGTGAGGGGGACTTAATCTTGGCGATGGCTGTTGTCGGTGCGACTGTATCGTACGCATTAATGTCCTTGAGCCATATTTTATTGCGAATTAAACAGCCGGAATTAACTCGTCCATATAAAACGCCTGGTGGGATAATTACTTCGAGTATTTCTCTGGTGCTTTCTTTGATCGCAATGACAGGTGTTTATGCTTTTGATCCCTCGGCCTTTTTCATGACAATGGGATTGTTTCTTATCGGTGGTGTTTATTATGGGTTATACAGCCGCAACAAATTGGTGGCAGCAACCGCCGAGGAAGAGTTTGCCATGCTGTCTGTGGCAGAGCTAGAGCTTGAATCAGATGTCGTACGATAGTCACTTTGATTCTTGTTATTCAGCATATTAAGGGAGCCATAGGCTCCCTTTGTCATTTCTATCAAAAGTGCATAGCGCACAAATGCATCACTTTAACTTTATAAGTGTTTAATCATGTGAAAGTCTAGTCTGGATAACGATGGCGCAGATCCATCACAGGTAAAGGTTAAGTTTTCAAGGAAAGATCATGATAAACAAGGTATTTAATACACTTTTGGGAACAGAGTTACCGATTATTCAAGCGCCAATGGCCGGTGTGCAAGACAGCCAAATGACCATCGCCGTCAGTAATGTTGGCGGGCTTGGCTCGTTACCTTGTGGAATGCTGAACAAAGACGCCATCGTAAAAGAACTTCAACTTATCAAGCAGGCAACTAACCGACCGTTTAACCTCAATTTCTTTTGCCATGAAATGCCGGAGTATGACGCCAACAAGCACGAAAAGTGGCAAAAAACGCTGCAACCGTATTTTTCCGAGGTTGATGCAACCGTTCAGGCTCAGCCAAACGCTCCGACAAGGATGCCTTTCAATCATGATATTGCTGACGCGATTGAACCATTTGCACCGCCAGTGATCAGTTTCCACTTTGGTTTGCCAGACGATGATCTGTTAGCTCGAATTAGAGGGTGGGGAGGGAAGATCCTTTCGTCAGCGACCACGGTGGACGAAGCACTTTGGCTAGAAGCAAAAGGCGTTGACGGTATTATCGCCCAAGGCTTGGAGGCTGGTGGACACCGAGGTATGTTTTTATCGGATGATTTAACTACTCAATTAAGTTTGATGGCGTTATTACCACAAATCGCCAAACGGGTGAATTTGCCCGTTATTGCTGCAGGCGGAATCGCTGATAGAAGTGGGGTGGAAGCCGCGTTGAGATTAGGAGCGAGTGCCGTTCAAGTTGGCAGCGTCTATTTGTTGTGTGATGAGGCGAAAACATCGTCTTTACATCGATATGCCATTGCCAGTGAACGCGCGCAACATACCGCAGTGACCAATGTTTTCTCGGGCCGACCAGCGAGAGGCATTGTGAATCGCGCGATGTCGGAGCTAGGCTACATCAGTGAGTTTGCGCCGAAATTCCCATACGCCTCCATTGAAATGGCTCAACTAAGAGCGCTTATGGAAAAGCAAAACCGAGATGAATTCACACCGTTGTGGTGCGGACAAAACTCGTCGGGTTGTAAGGAAATATCGGCGGCAGAAATGACATTGTCACTAGTGGAAGGCATCGATTTAAACTGATATGCATCTTGCCTTTTAAAGCGATGCTGACTGAATGGTTACGAGTTATCCCTGTATTTATGTAGTAAATCTAATGGGATGTGACAGTAATCATTCGGAAAGTTTGTGAGTCTGTCTTGGTGCTCATCATCACTTGGTACATAATTCGTGAGTGGCAGTACTTCTACGGCGATCTTGTCGGCGTCCGGTCGTGCTGCGATAAACGCTTTCGCGATGGTGAGATGCTGTTCGTTTTGGCTATAAACACCAGTACGGTACTTCTCACCTACGTCTTCACCTTGCTTGTTAACGCTGTAAGGGTCGATTATCTCAAACAAATACCCCATTAAAGTTTCAACCGAAACTTGCTCAGGGTCGAACTGGGTTTTCACGCACTCTGCGTAGCCATCGTATTCGGATTGAGTGTTATCCGTTGTGCCATTTGCTCGCCCGGCTTCTGTGTTGATTACGCCCGGAAGGTGGCGCATAAATTCTTGCACGCCCCAAAGGCAACCGCCTGCGAAGTAAATTTCTTCCATTACTTTTATCCTAGTCTTTACCGTTGTTGGGATGTAGGGAGCTAACCCCTCTTCTTCCATCCCATTTTCGTTGCCCTATTATCTGTTGATGGGAGCGATATTCGCAAGGTGCAGCTTGGCTAATCAGACCACGCGTTTTTTCCTTTTTACTTTCAAGTTCTTTTCATATGAAACATCAGGTGAGTATACTGTAAGCTCATCAATAAGGAGCGAATCTGTGAACCCAAGACAAAATGAAATCCTGCAATTAGTGAACGACCGTAAACGCGTTCAAGTCACGGAGCTTTCTGACATCATTGGCGTGTCGGGCGTGACCATCAGACAGGATTTGAACTTTCTGGAGCAACAGGGCTACCTAAAGCGCGTTCACGGCGCAGCTACCGCGTTGCAAAGTGATGACATTGATGCCCGCCTAGAAGTACGTTTCGATATTAAACAATCGCTCGCAAACCAAGCTGCGGATTTGGTCGCACCGAATGAGACAGTGCTGATTGAAGGAGGCAGTGCCAATGCGTTGTTGGCTCGGACATTGGCTGAGCGCGGCGATGTGACCATTATTACGCCATCGGCGTATATCGCCCATCTCATCCGTAACACTTCTGCCAACATTATCTTGCTTGGTGGCGTGTATCAGCACCAAGGCGAGAGCTTGGTCGGACCGCTGACTAAGTTGTGTATTGAGAACATTCATTTCAGCACGGCCTTCTTGGGTATTGACGGCTTCCATCAAGACACTGGCTTTACTAGCCGCGACATGATGCGCGCTGAGATTGCAGAAACCATCATTGCGAAAAAAAGGCGCAATATTGTTCTAACGGATTCTAGTAAATTTGGGCAAATTTATCCCTCATCAATTGGTAAGACTGACGAAATATCAGTGCTGCTGACTGACAAAGCCGCTCCGAAAAGCGACCTTGAACAAATCAAAAAGCGAGGTGTGGAAGTTATATTAGGCTGATTAAGCCACGCTTCGTTTTCTCTTCGCGAGCATTGCTGTTGGGGAGAAACCGGTGACTAGCATAGTGCCGCTAAGCACTAGAATTGTTCCTATGATGGTGTTAGAGCCGACGGGCTCATCTAGCACCAAGTAGCCCCATAAGATACCAAAAACAGGAACAAGAAAAGTGACAGTCAGTGCTGACGCTGGGCCGATATCAGAAACTAAGCGGAAATAGAGCAAATAAGCGAACCCTGTGCATACAACGCCGAGCGTGACAACAGAGCTCCATTCGAAATGACTTGGTTCTGCACGCATTGGTAAGAATGGTAGCAGCGGCAGTACCCAAATAACCGCCGCCCACATGCTGCCGTGAGCATTGTCAAAAGCAGGTACTTGTGGCGCATTTTTAGTGTAGTTGGTAGCAATGCCATAGCTGAAAGAAGCCATCAAACTGGCGGCAATAGGGAGCATGGCTTCTTCACCTATGGTTGAAGTATCTAAGCCGACCAAGACTGCAACGCCTCCAATGCCTATTAGCATACCGAGAACAGATTTCGCTGTGAGTGGGCTGCGGTACCAAACAAAGCCAACTAGTGCTCCCCATATTGGGGCGGTTGAGTTCAATATTGCTAAAGTTGATGCATTCAGTGTCTGGGCTGCGTACGCAAAGAGTAAAAATGGAACTGCGCTATTGAATAAGCCAATAATAAAGAAGTGTTTAGTATGCGCAGTTAACGTGAGTTTCTTCTTCAAATATACGGCGATCAATAACAAAGCGACGGCGGCAAATGTAACTCGAAATTCGATTAAGTAAGCCGGCCCGAATGTGTTGGCGGCGACTCGCATAAACAGAAACGAGCCACCCCAAATAGCAGCGAGGCAGAGTAAGCGAAAAAAACTGACGGCAGTCATTTGACATCCTTGGTCGAGGTCTAGCGCCTCATCGATTAATTGTTGCGCTAACAGTGAATTAAACCAAGGATGAGGTCAACCAGAAATGTAATGCCAGTTCCGGATTTGGCTAGCTTGGGCTCACGTTGATGGTGTGTTGTTGATTTGTGATGACTTAATGGCTCTCTGACCATACTGCGAATTCATTTCCACTCGGTTCAGTGAAGTGGAATCGACAGCCGCCGGGGAATTCGAAAATAGGGCGGATAATTTTTCCACCATGCTGCTCTACTTTTGCCTGAGTGGCCTGAATGTCTGAGCTATAAAATACTAAAAGTGCGCCACCATTTGCGGTTTGGTTTATAAACTCAGATTTGAAGAATCCGCCATCCAACCCTTGTCCTGAAAATGCAGAATATTCTGGGCCATAATCGGTAAAGCTCCAGTCAAAAGCACGCTCAAAAAATTGTTTGGTCGCACTGACATTAGTGGAACCAAATTCAACGTAATTCAATTTTTCATGTTGATGCATGGTGAAATCCTTCTCGGTTACTATCGTTTCTAGGCGAACTTTTCTACGATGATGTCGTCCGCTTTTTCGACAAATAATGCGCCATTATCTCTGAGCTCTGTCAGCACATTCTCTACATTATCAGGCAGCACCGCACGAGTTGAAGCAAGATTAACTACCACATTGTAGCCAAGTTCCAGCGCTTGCATGACGGATTTTTTCACGCAAAAGTCTAAGGCAAGGCCACCGATAACTAAGGTATCAATCCCGTTGAACTTTAGAAATTCATGCGCGCCTGTCGTTCTGGTGTCGGCAATATCATGGAAAAAAATACCGTAAGGGTGCGCATCAGGATCCATGCCTTTATTAACTTGAAAATCGTAGTCCAACACGGGTGGTAAACCATCTAGCAGCTCAGAACCTGTTGTGCCAAGCACACAGTGACGGTTCCACTTTATATCCACATTCGGTAAACCAACGGGCTCAAGCATATTGGCTGGCGATTCTGCATCCCATTTTGCTTTCGGTGGGTGCAAGTCACGACTGACCAGTTTTAATCGGCCTTTGGCATGATTGTTCAAAAGCTCCGGTACGATTTCCAACGCACCTGCAACGGGCAGTTCATTTGGACATAACTCACTAAAGCCTTTCTCTGGATCAACGTCGATCACTGCTGTAGTTTGATAGTTTACTCGAACAGTCATGGCAGACTCCTTGTCTGTCTGATTGTCTGCGTTTATCCACGCAAACAGTTTTGAAAAAAGGTTACTTCGTCGCTAGTCAGCGTATATACCATTGCGGGTTTTCCACCTTTACCTTTGTTGGTAGAAGCGACTTTATTAGTGGGTTTTAGTACGCCCGAATCTATCAAGCGGCGCTTAATCGTCATTCGGCTGATATCAATACCAAACTCTTGATAAGCAGAAATGATGTCCGCAACCAAAAACTCTTTGTCTAATGCAAACAAAAGAACCGATGTGTATTCAATGGATGCACGAAGCTTTTGCCACGCTTTTTCAATGGTTTTTTGATGATCAAATGCGAGGGTTTCTTCTCCATTGAGAATAGCCTGTAGCGAAAACCATTTAAGTTGGCATTCCGGTACACCTGCATTATTTATTTGCTCTACATTGTTACGATCAACTAAGGCGTAGTGCGTAATGTTTAAGCTCCAGTCTTCTGGATCGCGCTTTGGATCACCGTCGATAAATGCTTCGCTAAAATGGCGAGGGTAGGTATGGATTTTCTCACGGCAAATTCGGCGACGCGCCGCTTCAAAGTTTTCATCGGCCGGGCGTCCGCCTTCACTGGTTAAGTCTTTATCAAAGACAAATCCGCCCGGTAGTGCCCAGACTCCATGGTATGGCCGATTTGGATTTGAACGTTTAATCAACAACACTTCCAATCCCTTATCGGCACAGCCAGATAGCCTGAATGGAATAATGTCGACAGATACGATCATGGTTGGGTCCTAATATTGATTTGTAAGTAATCTAGCGCATAACAAGTGGTCAATCAATGGGTAAGTAACGAGTTGTTAGAAACGTTTTTGGTAGTGTTCGTAATACGGTTTGAGCATAAATTTACGGATGACTCTGACTTATTCACAATGCTTGCTCGAATTCTAGACAAAAAAACCTTATAAAAATGAGTGGTTAGTAACAAAAGTTGACAAACTATAGATGGGTGTTTAT
>NZ_WXWS01000636.1:0-9571 GCF_009904715.1 Vibrio sp. V42_P2S4T144
CTATTACAGTGCTGATCTGTCATTAGAAACCTTGAAGAAAACTGGGTTTTCTGAATACCAAGTAGGCGATAAGGTGAATCTAGAAAAAGCCATGCTGCCAACAACGCGATTGGGTGGACATATCGTTTCTGGCCATGTCGATGGGGTTGGTGAAATTGTCGAACGCAATTCAGTTGGCCGTGCGATAGAATTTTGGGTTGCAATGCCTGCGGAAATTAGCAAGTACGTTGCAGAGAAAGGCTCGATTACTGTTGATGGTATTAGCCTAACCGTCAACGACTTACGTAAAAATGCTTTTAAGCTGACGATCGTTCCTCATACGAGTGAAGAAACTACGATTGACCAGTTTCAAGTGGGGCGCAAAGTCAACTTGGAAGTTGATGTACTTGCGCGTTATATGGAGCGTTTACTGCAAGGACAACAAGAAGATAAGGCTGAGTCTCGTATCACGATGGACTTTTTACAGCAAAACGGTTTTGCATAAGTCTTGGGAGTGGCTGCGTGAGGCATGCGATAAAGAGCAGACTCACAGAACACCGCGAGATTCATTGACTTGCTTGATGCAAAGCTCAAACTATTGACCTAACTAGCATTCACTGCAACGTAATTTTTCATTGCTGTCGCAATAACAAATTTAGAATAACGGGATAACAGACTATGCCAATCAGTACGCCACAAGAAATTATTGATGATATTCGCGCAGGCAAAATGGTCATCCTAATGGATGATGAAGACCGCGAGAATGAAGGTGACTTGATCATGGCTGCCGAGCATATTACGCCGGAAGCCATCAACTTTATGGCAACCTATGGCCGTGGCCTGATTTGTTTAACCATGACCAAAGATCGTTGCGAAAGTCTAGGTCTGCCACCAATGGTGCAAGACAATAATGCGCAATACACCACCAACTTTACTGTTTCGATTGAGGCAGCAGAAGGGGTAACGACTGGTATTTCAGCCGCAGATCGCGCACGTACCGTTCAAGCAGCAGTCGCGCCAAACGCTAAAGCTGCGGATTTAGTGCAGCCTGGTCACATCTTCCCTCTCGCAGCTCAAGACGGCGGTGTACTGACTCGTGCAGGTCACACTGAAGCTGGCTGTGATTTGGCTCGTCTTGCTGGTTTAGAGCCAGCATCGGTGATTGTTGAGATCTTAAATGACGACGGCACGATGGCTCGTCGCCCAGATCTAGAGATCTTTGCAGAGAAGCACGGTATTAAATTGGGCACTATTGCCGACCTAATTGAGTACCGCAATAACACTGAGACAACGATTGAACGTGTGGCAGAGTGCAAGTTACCGACAGAGTTTGGCGAGTTCACGTTAGTCACGTACAAAGACACCATTGATAATCAAGTGCACTACGCAATGTGCAAGGGCGATTTGAAAGAAAAAGCGCCACTGGTTCGCGTTCATCTTCAAGACGTTTTTACCGACTTACTACGTAGCGATCGTAATGCAGAGCGCAGCTGGACACTAGATAAGGCAATGAAACGCATTGGTGAAGAAGGCGGTGTGCTGGTTGTTCTTGGCCATGAAGAATCGACCGATCTACTTATTCATCGCGTGAAGATGTTCGAAGCGCAAGACAAAGGTGAAGCCCCAACGCTTGCTAAAAAACAAGGCACGTCTCGCCGTGTTGGCGTTGGTTCACAGATTCTTGCGGATCTCGGTGTACATGATATGCGCCTTCTGTCATCGACCAACAAAAAGTACCACGCGTTAGGTGGTTTTGGTCTGAACGTTGTTGAGTACGTCTGCGAGTAACAACCGAACAATAAGTTCCTAGTCTTTGACGTGCTTAACTCGTCAATGGCTAGGAACCGGTGATTTGCCTCCAATTTCCATTAGATATTGCTCACAAATTTGTGCTAGAATCCGGCGATTCTCACTTGATGAACATATTTCACTTATAAATAGAGTTAAAGGAAAGCTTATGAAAGTGATCGAGGGTGGCTTCCCAGCGCCAAATGCAAAAATTGCTATCGTTATTTCTCGTTTCAACAGTTTTATTAACGAAAGCCTACTTTCTGGTGCGATCGATACACTAAAGCGTCACGGACAAGTAAGCGAAGACAACATCACGGTTGTGCGTTGTCCAGGTGCCGTAGAACTACCTCTAGTAGCTCAGCGTGTTGCTAAAACTGGCAAATTCGACGCTATTGTTTCTCTAGGGTCTGTTATTCGCGGTGGAACGCCTCACTTTGACTATGTTTGTAGTGAAATGAACAAAGGTCTAGCACAAGTGTCTATGGAATTCAGCATTCCAGTAGCATTTGGTGTTTTGACTGTTGATACGATCGATCAAGCGATTGAACGCGCAGGAACCAAGGCTGGTAATAAAGGTGCAGAGGCTGCACTAAGCGCACTTGAAATGATTAATGTACTATCTGAAATTGATTCCTAATGGGGGCCAGTGTGAAACCAGCCGCACGTCGTAACGCACGTCAATTCGCTCTACAGGCGATCTACTCATGGCAAATTACTAAAGAGAATGTTGCCAAGATTGAAGAACAGTTTTTGTCTGGCGACAAATACGATGAAGAAGAACTTCATGCATCTGAGCCAGCGCTTGCTGCTCCAGAGACAGACGTAGCTTACTTCCGTGAACTATTAAGCGGTGTTGTACTTAGCCACGCTGAGCTAGATAGCAAAATTCGTCCATACATCTCTCGTCCTATGCAGGATTTAGATATGATGGAACTTGCTCTTCTTCGCCTTGCTATGTACGAGATGACTCGTCGCGAAGATGTTCCTTACAAAGTTGTTATCAATGAAGCGATTGAACTTGCAAAAGTTTTCGCAGCAGAAGATAGCCACAAGTTTGTGAATGGTGTACTTGATAAAGCAGCACCTCACATTCGTAAGAAATAACGATTTCTTCAATGAAAAGGTCAGCACATGCTGACCTTTTTTGTATCAAAAGCTTTTACATCAAAAAGTAAGTGAATTATGTCTGGTGAATTTAATCTGATAGACAAATACTTCGTCGGTCGTCAGAGCCAACGTAAAGATGTCCATCTAGCCGCTGGTGATGATTGCGCTTTGGTCAAAGCGCCAGCTAATGTTCAGATTGCGATTAGCACGGATACATTGGTAGCTGGAACGCATTTCTTAGCCGACGCGAACCCAGCATGGGTCGCACACAAAGCATTGGCTTCTAACATCAGTGATTTGGCGGCGATGGGCGCAACGCCTGCGTGGGTGAGCTTTGCATTAACGATGCCTGAGCCAGATGAAGAATGGCTTGCACCTTTCTGTGATGCATTTTTCGAACTGGCTGATTACTATGGTATTCAGTTAATAGGCGGTGATACCACCAAAGGCCCATTGTGTCTGACACTGACGGTGCAAGGTTTTGTACCTGAAGACAAAGCGCTCACGCGATCCGGCGCCAAGCCTGGGGATTGGGTATACGTAACGGGAAACCTTGGCGATGCAAAAGCTGGCTTGGATGTGATTCTAGATGACTCTCTGCGCAGTAGAGCCGGCGCGGAAGCACTAGAGCGAGCTCATTACCTTAGTTCTCCGCGTGTGCTTGCTGGACAAGCTCTTGTTGGCTTAGCCTCGTCGGCGATAGATATTTCAGATGGTTTAATCTCTGATATTAAGCACATTTTACAGCGATCTCAGGTTGGGGTTAGTATTGATGTCTCTCAGCTACCGATCTCTTCAGAATTAGTCCAGTTTTTAGATGATAAGATCAGCGCGCAGCAGTATGCTTTAGCAAGTGGCGAAGAATACGAGTTGTGTTTTACCTTGCCGGAGCAAAATCGAGGCTCGTTACAAAGCGCTTTATCTCATACTGGCTGTAAGGTCACATGTATTGGTCAAATCCGACCAAATGGAACCTTCGAGCTGCATGATAACAATCAACCACTTGATTGGGACTTAAGTGGCTTCGACCACTTTAAATGATCTGAGCTAAGCTCTAGCCAAGAGCCTGTTACTATTGAGTAACTCGCAGGCATGACGATTGAAACCAAACTAGCAGTATAGGTTTAAGGATATGACCAACCCTCTTTCTCTGATTTCATTAAAGAATCCGTGGCATCTATTGGCGACGGGTTTTGGCAGTGGATTATCCCCGTTTATCCCTGGAACAATGGGCACACTGGCGGCCGTGCCTTTCTTTTTGCTGTTGGCACAATTACCATTTACGGCGTATGTCATTGTTGTTCTGATTTCGTGTGTGATCGGCATTCAAATATGCCAAGTGACGTCTGCAGACATGAAAGTACATGATCATGGTTCAATCGTATGGGATGAGTTTGCGGGCTTTTGGATTACGATGAGCATTGTACCTGCACTGAATATTCCACTCACTGAATGGAAGTGGTTGATCACTGGCTTCATCTTATTTCGTTTTTTCGATATGGTAAAACCTTGGCCAATTGGGTGGCTAGATAAGCGAGTTCACGGTGGGCTGGGTATTATGGTTGATGATATCGTGGCGGGAGTTATGGCTGGTGTTGCCCTGTTTCTAGTCGCAAAATACGCTGGCTGGATGAATTAAACCATGAACTAAACACTGGACGTAAAAAAGGGATGCCATGAGCATCCCTTTTTACATGCTATTTTGCTAAATAATCCAAGATGGATTTTTCAATTCCTTTTGCATCGAGACCAAGCTCTTCATGCAGTTCATCTTGTGTTCCCTGATGAATAAACTCATCGGGTAAACCTAGGTTCAACACAGGTTTAATGATTTTATCTTTCATCATGAACTCAACGACACCCGCACCTGCACCACCTGCGATAACATTTTCTTCTAACGTCACGAGCACGTCATGATCTGCGGCTAATTGACGAATTAATGCTTCATCGAGCGGCTTCACAAAGCGCATATCAGCAACAGTGGCGTTAAGGTATTCTGCCGCTTCTAGCGCGTTACCCAAGAAAGTACCAAAGTTCAGAATAGCAACTTTTTCACCTTGGCGAACCATGCGCCCTTTACCGATTTCTAACGCCGTAAACTCAGTTTCGATTTCTACGCCCATGCCGCTACCACGAGGGTATCGAACCGCACTCGGGCCAGAATGCTTATGGCCAGTGTAAAGCATTTGTCGGCACTCGTTTTCGTCGCTTGGCGCCATGATCACCATGTTCGGAATACAGCGCATAAAGCTCAAATCGAACGCACCTTGGTGAGTTTGACCATCTGCGCCAACGAGACCTGCGCGGTCGATCGCAAACATCACTGGTAAGTCCATGATCGCGATGTCGTGGATCAATTGGTCATAACCACGTTGCAAGAAAGTCGAATAGATAGCAACGATTGGATGATCGCCCGCAATTGCCATGCCTGTTGCCAGTGTCACTGCGTGCTGCTCAGCAATCGCCACATCAAAGTATTGGTCTGGGTACTCTTTTGAGAAACGCACCATACCTGATCCTTCGCGCATTGCTGGCGTAATTGCCATTAGCTTAGGATCTTGGGCCGCCATGTCACATAAAAAGTCACCGAAGATCTTTGAGTAAGTTGGCTTACCGCCACTGCTCTTCGGCAGACAATTATGCGTTGGATCGAATTTAGGAACACCATGGTAGCCGATAGGATCTTTCTCGGCAGGCTCATAACCTTTGCCTTTCTTGGTCATGATGTGTAGGAACTGAGGACCTTTGAGCTCACGCATATTTTTCAGCGTTTTGACGAGTTCATTGACGTCGTGCCCATCAATCGGGCCAATGTAATTAAAGCCGAACTCTTCGAACAGAGTACCAGGCACTACCATGCCTTTTAGGTGCTCTTCCGTACGGCGAACCAACTCTTTAATAGGTGGAACACCAGACAGCACTTTCTTACCGCCTTCACGGATAGAAGTGTACAAGCTACCAGAAAGTACCTTCGCAAGGTGGTTATTCAGGGCGCCGACGTTTTCTGAAATCGACATTTCGTTGTCGTTCAAAATCACCAACATATCAGGATGAACGTCGCCAGCGTGGTTCATGGCTTCGAATGCCATGCCTGCTGTAATTGCGCCATCACCAATCACACTGACGATTTTGCGACCTTTACCTTCTTTTTGTGCGCTGATGGCCATGCCAAGACCTGCACTAATCGATGTCGAAGAGTGGCCGACAGATAAGGTGTCATATTCACTTTCTTCACGCCAAGGGAAAGGGTGTAGACCATCCTTTTGGCGAATTGTTGGCATTTTATCGCGACGTCCGGTGAGGATTTTATGCGGGTAAGCCTGATGACCAACATCCCAGATCAATTTGTCGATAGGGGTGTTGTAAACATAATGCAGAGCGACAGTTAGCTCTACGGTGCCTAAGCCAGACGCTAAGTGTCCGCTAGATTGGCTCACTGAATTTAGCAGATACGTTCGCAGTTCATCACACAGATTTGGTAATGTTTCTTTCGGAAGAAGACGTAATTCTTCCGGTGTATTTGCTAACGCCAGTGTTGGGTACTTTGAAATATCAAGAGTCATATAAATGCGCGCTTATAGTGTTAATTTTTGCGCTCGATGACATATCGGGCGAACTCTTCGAGTAACTGAGTATTGTATGGGATAGCTTCCAATGCTTGAAGTGCTTCCTGTAACAGAGTGTGAGCTTTCTCTATGGCTCCCTCTAAACCCAGCAGGGAAGGATAAGTGCTCTTATTCAGACCTTGGTCGGAACCTTGAGGCTTACCCAGTGTTTCTGTGTCACTGATGATATCAAGAATATCGTCTTGAACCTGAAACGCCAAACCAATTGCTTTTGAGTAGCGCTCCAAGTGAGGTAGAACCTCGATACCTTTCTCACCAGCAGCTAATGCACCTAATTTTACCGCACAATCAATCAGAGCTCCGGTTTTTTTACGGTGTATCTCTTCCATTTCTTCAAGAGAAACTTGGCGATTTTCCGCGCCTAAATCTAAGGCTTGCCCTACACACATGCCGCTGGCACCAGAGGAATGCGCTAAGGCTTTGATCATGCTGATGCGTTGAGCTTCAGCCGCCGGGCTTAATTGACCATCAGCAATAATAGTGAAGGCAAGAGTTTGTAGTGCGTCACCTGTCAGTATTGCGGTTGCTTCATCAAACTTAATATGACAAGTTGGTTGACCTCGACGCAGTTCATCATCGTCCATGGCTGGCAGATCATCATGAATGAGTGAGTAGGCATGTATACATTCGATAGCAGCGGCGGGGGTGTCTAAGTCTTCAGGTTTACAGCCGAGCATTTGACCTGTGATGTAAACAAGAAAAGGGCGAACGCGTTTTCCACCTAGCAAAAGGCCGTATTTCATTGCTTGAATCAATGGCTGCTCTTGATATGGAAGCTGATCGAGCCACAAATTCAATTGCTGATTGTTTCTTTGTTGAAAAGACGTCAATGTCTGTTGCATCACATTGCTCACTACTGATTGTTATTCTGAATCTGGTTTGAAGTCACTCAGTGGTGCTTCATCATCTTCACTAAGAAGAATGCTCACGCGCTGTTCGGCGTCGCTTAATTTAGTTTGGCCTGCACGAGCTAAGGCAATGCCTCGTTCAAACTTACGCAGGGCATCATCTAGAGCAAGATCGCCATTTTCTAATTGATCAACCAAGCTATCAAGCTCTTCAATGGTTGCTTCAAAGGTCATGTTTTCTGGTTTCTTGACCGCCATCTTTTTTCTGCCTTAATCAAGCCTCGGGTAAGATGCACGAAAGTTACCTTAGCCTAGTAACTTGGTCAAATTTAACCTTATATAATTGTCACAAAATTAGCGTTCAACGAGTCTAAGCGGTGAAACCCCATATTTTGGTTGAGGTTGTTAGGTGTAATTTGTGATCCATTAGCTAAGATTTTTCTAAAAATTCTGCGCGAGTTGTCGATACAGGTAATAATCCGCCCAATGGCAGTATTTGAGTATAGCGTGAGGAGTGCTTTGTGGATTTAGCAACCCTATTAGGTTTGATTGGTGGTTTTGCATTCGTCATTATGGCGATGGTGCTTGGTGGCAGCATCGGCATGTTTGTCGATGTCACGTCGATCCTTATTGTCGTTGGTGGCTCAATATTCGTCGTGTTGATGAAGTTCACAATGGGACAGTTTTTTGGTGCGACAAAGATTGCTGGCAAAGCCTTCATGTTTAAAGCGGATGAACCCGAAGACCTGATCGCAAAAATTGTGGAAATGGCCGACGCGGCACGTAAAGGTGGTTTTCTTGCTCTTGAAGAGATGGAAATAAACAACACATTCATGCAGAAAGGCATTGATCTACTTGTTGATGGCCATGATGCCGACGTTGTGAGAGCGGCACTCAAAAAAGACATCGCGCTTACGGATGAACGACATACGCAAGGTACTGGTGTATTTCGCGCCTTTGGCGACGTTGCTCCTGCGATGGGAATGATTGGCACCTTGGTTGGTCTTGTTGCGATGCTTTCAAACATGGATGACCCTAAAGCGATTGGACCAGCAATGGCCGTTGCACTCTTGACCACATTGTATGGCGCGATCCTGTCCAATATGGTGTTTTTCCCTATTGCGGATAAGCTTTCTCTTCGCCGTGACCAAGAAACGCTAAATCGCCGTTTGATCATGGATGGCGTATTAGCGATTCAAGATGGCCAAAACCCGCGAGTGATCGATAGTTACTTGAAGAACTACCTCAATGAAGGTAAACGTGCCCTTGAGATTGACGAGTAACTTGGAGAGTCGTGATGGATGATGAAGATAACAAATGCGATTGTCCGCCACCCGGCCTCCCGTTATGGATGGGGACATTTGCAGATTTGATGTCGCTACTGATGTGTTTCTTTGTTCTTCTGCTCTCGTTTTCTGAGATGGATGTACTGAAGTTCAAACAAATTGCAGGATCAATGAAATTTGCCTTCGGTGTGCAAAATCAGCTTGAAGTGAAAGACATTCCCAAAGGTACTAGCATTATTGCCCAAGAGTTTCGACCGGGTCGGCCGGAACCAACTCCGATTGATGTCATCATGCAGCAAACCATGGACATCACTCAGCAGACGCTCGAATTTCATGAAGGGGAGTCTGATCGAGCTGGTGGCACAAAACGTGATGAAGGCAAGTTAACGGGTGGGCAATCGCCAGAAACGTCAACTCAAAACAATGAGTCTGCCGAAGCGGACATGCAACAACAGCAATCTAAAGAGATGTCGCAAGAGATGGAAACCTTGATGGAAAGCATCAAGAAAGCCTTAGAGCGAGAGATTGAGCAAGGCGCCATTGAAGTTGAAAACCTCGGTCAGCAGATTGTTATACGTATGCGTGAAAAAGGTGCATTCCCAGAAGGTTCGGCCTTCTTGCAGCCTAAGTTTCGTCCTTTAGTTCGTCAGATTGCAGAGCTAGTAAAAGACGTGCCAGGCATTGTTCGAGTATCTGGCCATACAGACAATCGACCGCTAGACTCGGAACTTTATCGTTCTAACTGGGATCTCTCTTCTCAGCGTGCAGTATCAGTCGCGCAAGAGATGGAGAAAGTGAGAGGCTTCTCTCATCAACGTTTAAGAGTACGAGGCATGGCAGATACGGAGCCCTTGTTACCGAATGATTCTGATGAAAATCGCGCGCTTAACCGACGGGTTGAAATCAGCATTATGCAAGGCGAGCCTCTCTACAG
>NZ_WXWS01000085.1:0-9388 GCF_009904715.1 Vibrio sp. V42_P2S4T144
AGTATATACGCTCTCAAACAGAACGAGTGGTGTATTCTCGATTCGCCTTCACACTTATGCGCCAAGCATTGTTTTTCTTTTGAGATAGTTTACCGACTCATCAAATGTCGCTAAGGTGAGTCTTCAGCCTTTAACGTAACAGGGGATGTTAAGTCACCATGAACAGCACGATTCAAACAATTCTCAATCACCGCTCAATTCGAAAATTCACCTCACAACCGATTGAGAGCGAACAATTAGATGCCATTCTTCAAGCCGGCCTTGCGGCGTCCTCATCAAGCATGTTGCAAGTCGTTTCAATTATTCGCGTGACCTACAAAGAAAAACGTACGCTATTAGCTCAATATGCCGGAAATCAAGGGTACGTTGAAAGCGCGGCTGAGTTTTTGGTGTTTTGCATTGATTACCAACGCCACGCCAGTATCAACCCAGATGTTCAAGCTGACTTTACCGAGTTAACGCTAATAGGCGCTGTAGACTCGGGCATCATGGCACAAAATTGCTTGCTTGCGGCGGAGTCGATGGGACTAGGAGGTGTGTATATTGGTGGTTTACGAAACAATGCCCAAAAAGTAGACGAATTATTAGGTTTACCTAAAAATACCGCCATTTTGTTTGGTATGTGTCTTGGTCATCCAGATCAAGCCCCTGAAGTAAAACCTCGCCTACCTAAGCATGTCGTGGTGCATGAGAATCAGTATCAATATCTAAACTTGGATGATATTCAGACGTATGACCAAACTATGCGAAACTACTATGCAAACCGTTCGAGCAATCAAAAACAGAGTACTTGGTCACAAGAAGTCACCAGTAAACTGGCTGGCGAATCACGTCCGCACATCCTGCCTTACTTAAACAGAAAAGGGCTCACTAAAAGGTGATGACTACAATACGATAGGATCAAAAAAGGCCTCTGAAGAGGCCTTTAGAATTTATCAGCAAAAACTTGCTTAGTTACCGCCTGTCGCGCCAGTGCCTGGACCCGGTGGATCTTCAGGTTCAATTGGCTCACCGACTTCCGCATCTGGAATTTGTGGTACGTCAGGTTCGATATCTTCTAATGGAATGTCGTTATCGATAGCCTCTTGTACATCTGCAACAACTTTCTGAGTATCTTCAGCTGGAATCGTTACGTAGATAACATCTCCTGAATCATTCTCAGGATAATTTGGGTTCGTCGCGATTACATCTTCTGTGATTGCTTTTGCAGCAACAGCTACAGCTTCAGGCGAAGCTGTTGGGTTCGCTTTGATGATATCTGATACAACGTTTGCTGTTGCAACTAGCTGAGTAGCAAGTGCGCTGTTACCACCCTCACTGCCAAGTCCTGCTACTACAGATTCTGTATCACGAAGGATTTCGTCAACTGTTTTACCACTTGCATTGATATCGATACCCAAATTCTCGAATACTTTTTCAGCGATATCAGAAGAGTATACTTCACCATCTTTTAAAGAGTTAGCAACCAAAGTCGTAAATGGAGAGCCTGTTACCAATGAATCCGCCTGGGCTAGGCCTTGAGGGATTTTGTAGTCAGATGTAATAGGTTTGCCATTTGACGCGTCTTTACTATCTTCTGTGTGCGTTAATACGAAAGCACAATCACCTGGCGCATTTACAACGTTGATATTTTCAAAACGCGCTTTACCAACCATACCTTCATAGTTTGTTGTATTTTCAATCGCGTCGTATGTCTCACCACCACATACTGCTTGAACTTTCATGCCGATAACAGCTGGGTCATAAGCCTGAACTGAGTATCTTTTTACCTCAGGGTCGCTGTCACTACCACAACCTGCTAGTAGGACTGCTGCCACACTTGCCGTTAAAAGTTTGATTTTCAAAATTAGCTCCAATATTTGTTGTTATATCCGACCGCAACAGGAAGCATAACGGCAGTTGCATATAGTGTAAATAGGATGCATACAACTTTGGCATGAGTTTTTTCACATTCTTGCCTGTTTGCTTGTGCAAAATCATGCATTCATCTCAATAACGTTAAATAGACACAATTTTGTCATGTATTCGTCAGTATTTTTTCAAGTAACTTGTTGCCTTTATTGCAACCAGATGGATAATAGTTGACTATTTTTTGTGGGTCGGATTTTCACACCTTCATTAATGAAACTAAGAGCTCTAAGTCGCTAGCAGCCATTTGGAGTGTTTATTACACAAATAATTCTGAATGGACTCGCTTTCTAAAGGCTTAAAACTGCAGTAAATCGTCAATATTGATGAAATGCAGTTCAATTAGAATGAATCAATTTCAGTCGGCAAACTTTCTTTCGGTAGTTATAAACCAATGAACACATTTAATAAATTTTTGGGGATATCAGTACTTCCTATCCTTCTTACAGGGTGTACTTTGCCTGGTAGCCACCTTTCGGTCAGTGACAAAACAGTCATGAGCACTGAATCGAGTGATATAGAGTCTCAGGTTACCGTTTATCCCTTAACTTTGGAGCGCGTAACGTCTTTAAATTCAGTGGACCCTTTTTCAAAACCAAACCCAGAGTTAGATATTGAAATCGCAAAATATGAATACGAAGTAGGACCTGGCGATATCCTAAATATCACTATTTGGGATCACCCAGAGCTAACGATCCCAGCGGGCTCATACCGAAGCTCAGCCGAAGCGGGTAACTGGGTGCATTCGGATGGCACGATCTTCTACCCTTACATAGGTGTCGTACATGTTGAAGGCAAAAACGTACGTCAGATTCGTGCAGACATTGCAAGCCGCCTTGCAAAATACATTGAGAGCCCACAGGTCGATGTAAGCGTTGCGGCATTTCGCTCTAAAAAGACTTATGTAACTGGCGAAGTTAACAAGCCAGGACAACAACCAATTACAAACATCCCCCTTACACTTCTAGATGCTGTGAATAGAGCTGGCGGACTGGCTGCCGAGGCTGATTGGCGTAATGCGACACTGACACGCAATGGCGTTGTTGAAAACGTCTCTTTGTATGCTCTGATGCAACAAGGCGATTTAACTCAAAACCGCCTTCTAAAGCCTGGCGATATTGTTCATATTCCTCGAAACGATGCGCAAAAAGTATTTGTTATGGGCGAGGTTAACGATCCGAAATTACTCAAAATTGATCGTAGCGGCATGAGCCTTACTGAGGCTCTTAGCAGCGTTGGTGGTATCAGTGAAATCTCCGCAGATGCTACCGGTGTGTTTGTCATCAGACGTTCAAAAGAAGAAGCTAAAATGGCGGACATTTATCAGCTAGATGTTTCTGACGCTTCTGCTTTGGTGATTGGTACTGAGTTTGATCTCAACCCTTACGACATAGTCTATGTGACGGCTGCACCTGTTAGTCGTTGGAATCGTGTGATTGCTCAGCTCGTTCCAACCATTTCCGGCTTTAATGAACTAACTGAAGGTGTACTACGAGTACGCACTTGGCCGTAAAACAACGTGCCGCAAGAAATTATCTCTTGCGGCACGTAATCGATAGCTACTCAGCTCAATTGCGCAATATAAAGAAGCCAGCAATTCAGTTGAGATCATAAGCATACAACTTAAAGTAGGGTAAGCATTTGTTTTCTAATATTCTTGTCGTCTGTGTCGGTAATATTTGCCGCTCTCCAACAGGAGAGCGGCTTTTGCAGTCTTTACTACCAAACAAACATGTCGCATCAGCAGGAATCGCAGTAGATAAGAGCCATCTAACGGGAAAAGCTGCTGACGAGATGGCAACCACTATCGCGAACGAACATGGCGTAAGCTTAGATGGACACGAAGCACGACAATTAACACCTGAGCTTTGCGCTCAATACGATCTGATATTGGTTATGGAAAAAGGTCATTTAGAAGCCTTAACCAAAATCGCTCCTGAGGCACGAGGTAAAACGATGCTGTTTGGACAGTGGATAAATGAACAAAACATCCCTGATCCATACAGACAAAGTAGAGAAGCTTTCGAACATGCATATACGCTTATAGAAAAAGCAGCAAAAGCGTGGTCTCAAAAACTATAAGCCGCAAGGCTAAATAAACGCCAATGGCAAGGTATTTAAGAAGTTAAAGTAATGACAACACAAACTATTAAGCAATCACGTCAAGCCGACGATGAGATCGATTTGGGAAAGTTATTTGGGATCATTCTCGATGCCAAATGGCTCATTCTATGTACCGTAGTCCTATTTTCAATTATAGGCGTCGGCGTTGCCATTCTATCAACACCTATCTATAAAGCTGACGCTCTTATCCAAATCGAAAGTAAGAGTTCAGGTGGTATTTCAGCGATGGTTGGTGATATGGGAGAGCTGTTTTCAGCAGAATCATCAGCGACAACAGAAATAGAGATCATCAAATCTCGTATGATCTTGGGCGGTACTGTTGATAAGTTCAACTTAACGACTGTCGTTTCTCCAAACTACATGCCAATTATTGGTAAAGGCCTAGCTCGACTACAAGGTGAGCAAATCAGTCTGAGCGTTTCACGATTTAATGCTCCTTCTTACGCAGTTGGCGTTCCTTTAACTCTTGAAGTTATTGATTCTGAAAAACAGACGTTCAGGCTCTTAGAAGATGACAATAACGTCATTTTAGAAGGTAAAGTAGGTGAACTGCTTGAGAAGAATGGATACCAATTTTTGGCGACTGAACTTGTGGCTCAAACTGGTGACTCATTCACGGTCAGCAAAATCAGTAAATTAGATGCAATTAATAAACTTCAAGAAAACTTATCGATTAGCGAACGTGGTAAGCAAACCGGGATTATATCTTTAAGCTTCTCTGGTGAAGACCGCGCTAAGATTCAAGATATCTTGAACGACATTAGCCAAAACTATTTTTTCTTACAAAACGTTCAAAGAAATTCTGCAGAGGCAGAGCAAAGCCTCGAGTTCTTGAAAGGTCACCTCCCAGACATCAAAACAAAACTGACCGCTTCTGAAGACGTTTTAAATCGATTCCGTCAAGAAAATGAATCTATCGATTTAGGCCTTGAAGCTCAGTCAACGCTGAAAGTAATGGTTGAGTTAGAAGCACAGCTAAATGAGCTTACATTCAAAGAAAGTGAGATCAGCCAACGCTTCACACAGGATCACCCAGCTTATAAGTCGCTACTTGATAAACGTGAAACACTACTAAAAGAGAAAGAACGTCTTAATAAACAAGTTCAAAAGTTACCGAAAACACAGCGTGAAGTTCTACGTATGACACGCGATGTAGAAGTAAACCAACAAATCTACATCCAACTATTGAACAAGGTTCAAGAGCTCAACATTATTAAAGCCGGAACAGTTGGCAACGTTCGAATCTTAGATAACGCTCAATCTTTCTCTAAGCCAATCAAGCCGAAAAAAGCGCTTATCGTTGTGCTAGCAACACTGCTTGGCGGTATGGCAGGCGTGGCTTTCGTATTAATTCGTGCAGCATTCCACCGTGGTGTGGAAACACCAGATCAAATTGAACAGATTGGCATGCCAGTTTACGCAAGCGTTCCAAAATCTATTCAACAACTGGAATTTGCAAACAAGCTTAAGCGCAACAAAGGCAGCAACAATGAGCTAGTACTTCTAGCGGAAGCTAACCCAGCCGATCTTTCCATTGAGGCTCTACGTAGTCTTCGCACTAGCTTGCACTTTGCAATGATGGAAGCGAAGAATAACGTTCTTATGATTTCAGGTCCTGCACCATCTATCGGCAAAACATTTGTATCGACCAACTTTGCGGCCGTCGCTGCGAAAACCGGTCAGAAAGTGCTGCTTATTGATGCGGATATGCGTAAAGGTTATTTGCAGCAATGCTTCGGTCTACGCTGGGACAACGGTCTTTCTGATTACTTGAGCGGTAAGACATCCCTTAGCAACATCATTAAATCTACATCCATTGATAATTTAGATGTTGTGACTCGCGGCCAAGTACCACCAAATCCGTCAGAACTTCTTATGCACCCTCGCTTCAAGAGCTTTGTTGACGAGATGTCTGCACAATACGATCTAGTCATCATCGATACGCCGCCTGTACTCGCAGTTACCGACCCAAGCATTGTTGGCGCGCTTGCAGGAACAACTCTGATGGTCGCTCGTTTTGATCAAACGACTTTGAAGGAGATTGAAGTCGCGCAAGGTCGCTTCGAGCAATCAGGCGTTGAAGTTAAAGGTGTGATTCTCAATGCAGTTGAGAAAAAAGCATCTAACTCATACGGCTATGGATACGGCTACTATAACTACGCGTACAAAAGCGAATCATAACTTGAATTTAGATCGCTAATTAAACCAAATATGACAAAGCCCTGCTAGAAACAGCAGGGCTTTTTCTATTGCACTCTTAATTGCTTGTACGTAATCAAACTAAGCAAGACAAAGAATATTGGGTCACTCCAACCAAAACCGACAAATACTCCGATAATGCCGGCATAGGTAGTAATCACTGCCCCTAAGCCATTAGTAATCAATAATGCTTTAAACAGCTGTTTCGCAGTATGCCCTGATTCCACATTACGTAACATCAAACTCACCGCTGCGATTCCACCTAAAAAGATCGAAGTATGCTGCGATAAAAACAGCGCGTACTGGTCGTTAATTTGTACTCCATACATCGGCCACATTATGGTTGGTACAAAAAACAACGCAAAAGCGAATACCGTATATACGACACCATGAACGGTTAGAAAAGTGCGGTTGGTCATCATCTCCTTATCCTCTAATAGGCCCTTGATTGAGCGTCGTTAACGGCACATTGATATCGAAAATTTGACCTCGTACTTCGACTACGCCCATTTTTCGTAAGCGTGCGGCATGCATTTCGAGATAAGCTTGCGCCGTGGCTTCATCTTCAAAAAGATAGATACCACCACCGAGTTTGTCTTTTTCGCTTTCCGTCCAGATTTTCCAAATCATGCCCGGCTCTTGGTTAATCGACTTAGCTAAGTCGACCAGAGCATTCGACATCTCGTCACCAAACGGACCATGAAATTCAAAATCAACTTGCAATAATTTCGCCATCTTGAGTCTCCTCTTCTTATTGACTCGTTTTCGATGACAAGATTATTACCTTTATAAAACTGACAGAAAAGTTCATAATTTCGCCATTAACTGTCTAAAAAATTGACTCATGAGACTAAAAACGACCTTAGAACAATGGCAAACGCTACAAGCGATTAATCAAGAAGGCAGCATTCAATCCGCAGCTTTACTGCTCAACAAGAGCCATACCACATTGATCTACTCGGTGAGGAAGTTAGAAGACCAACTTGGTATTCAACTTATCGAAGTACGAGGGCGCAAAGCGGGTTTGACAGAGCACGGCAAAACCATACTGCGTCGTGCACAATCCATGCTTGAACAAGCGCGGGAACTAGAAGTCATCAGCGAGCAGTTAAAAAGTGGGGTGGAATCTCAAATCACGGTCGCAGTAGATCATCTTTGTGACCCTTGTTGGCTTTATGCACCACTCAGTCAATTTTTGGAGGACAACAACACGACCTCCGTTCAAGTGGTTGAAACGTCACTGAGCAAAACAACCGAAATGGTCGTAAATGAGCTCGCTGACATCGCAATCATCAACTTACCGATAACCAACTACCCTGCCGAAGCATTTGGCGTAACAACCATGCTGCCTGTAATCGCAGCACACCATCCACTCGCTAAAAAGCCGCATGTTTCCATCGACGATTTTGCAACCACCAGCCAAATTGTCATCCGTGACTTAGGTGATTCAGACAAAACGAAAAGAGATGTGGGTTGGTTACGCGCACGTCAGCGTATTACCGTCGATAACTTCGACCACGCTTTTCACGCCGTAGAGCAAGGCGTTGGGTTTTGTCGGCTACCAGCGCACTTAGTCTCAGCCCGAAAGAGCGATAAAATTAACGTATTGGAGCTCGAACACTCCCATCAATATCAAGTTGCGCTGCACCTCACTTTGCCCAAAGGAGCCAAAAGTGGTCCTGCGACTCAAGCGCTTTATCGTACTTTACTCAAAAGTGTAGAAACTCGAGTCTAGCAACAGTGGTATTGAGTTGAATCGCTAGTGTTATCGCCTATTGATTCTCCCTAAATATAGAGAAACGGCCATTTTGTGACGCTACACTCTCACAAAAGGTTGCACGAAGGATAGCGACCACCTACTATCACTCTGCTCATGCCTAAAGCACCCAACACTCGCGGAAAGAACTCGGTTCACGGCAATTTCCTCACCTGCTTGGTTTAGCAGGCACAATCTGTTTTTACCTTCTTTTTAGCTTCTATATAGGCGAGTGTGGAAGAAATAAGAAAGGTGAAATATGAACTCTACAAATAGCTTCTCGATCAATATCAATCAGCAAAAATCCATTGCTAAAAAAAGGCTCAAAGCTATCCGCCTATACGATGACGCCACGTTGGAGTTAGTTAAGCGATTTCACTCCAAACCAGAATCTTTGGCTCCCAATACAATTCAATTGGCTGACGTTCAACATGCACTCGCAAGAGAACTGGGCTTATCCAGTTGGAGTAAACTAAAAGTTCATGTCGAAGAGCTAGAAGCGCACAAACTAGCCATCAAAGAACAAAAACCGCCCCTAGATGCAAAAGTAAAAACGCTACACGTTCGTTGTGGCCACGACATTCAACAACAACTTAAAGCCAGCAGATTTGAAGGGGCATTTTTAGCCCTGATCGATCCGCTTTGTATTGGCCCCATACCAGCAACACCACAGAACTTCCTTGCCATTCGTGCCCAATATGTCGTAGAGACTCTGCTGCCTGTGATGAAGCGTGAAGACTCGGTTCAAGATATAGTCACATTGGAACAATCAAACCTCGATCTGTTGCAAAGTGATGTATTTGAACGAATCGTCTTTTGGGTCGAACATGACAGTTATGATCAATTGATGCTAATTCGTGCTCTAACACAGTTAGAGAATGTAGAGAATAAAGTGATAGAGGTCATTGAGTTGAACCAGTTCCCGGGCACTGAACGATTCATCGGCTTTGGGCAGTTGCCTGAAGAAGCTATTCGTTCTTGTTGGCGATACCGTAAACCTGTGACAGCAAAATTATTCAGTCAGGCTAAACGGTGTTGGCACGCTATTACATCACCGACACCTATTTCCATAGTTAATTTGATTCAGCAGCATAACCTGGATTGCTTGCCCAATATATTCAACGTGCTTAAACGCCATTTGCAAGAGTTACCTAATTCACAAACTGGATTGAGCTTGACACAACACCTAGCACTAAAGGTCTTGAGCTCGCAAAATCGTTCAATTCCCATCAAAGATTGGTTTGAGCAATATCAACAACTAGAACCTCTTCCTTACCTAGGAGACGTGATGTTTTACGCGTTACTCCTCCCTCTAGCACAGTGTCAAACACCTTTGATCACGATTGAGTCACGTGAAAGGCACTGGTGGGAACAAAGCGTCCGTATCACTGAGGCTGGCAA
>NZ_WXWS01000004.1:0-9363 GCF_009904715.1 Vibrio sp. V42_P2S4T144
GGACAAAGCAATGCAAACACAACGTTTAAGAATCGCAATTCAGAAAAAAGGTCGTCTTAGCAAAGAGAGTCAAGCTCTACTAAAACAGTGCGGCGTAAAGTTCAACGTAATGGGCGAGCGTTTAGTTGTCCATTCTGAAAATATGCCAATTGATTTACTCTTGGTTCGTGACGACGACATCCCAGGTTTAATTATGGATGGCGTGGTTGACCTTGGCTTTATTGGCGAAAATGAACTAGAAGAAGTTCGCCTTGACCGCAAAGCATTAGGTGAACCCTGCGAGTTTGTTCAGCTTCGTCGACTTGATTTTGGTGGCTGTCGTTTATCTATCGCAATCGACAAGGACGAAGAGTACAACGGTCCACAAGACTTAGCTGGCAAGCGTATTGCTACAACGTATCCTCAACTTCTAAAAGCGTACATGGATGAAGCCGGCGTTCCATTCTCTACATGTATGCTGACAGGCTCTGTAGAAGTTGCCCCTCGCGCGGGTCTCGCTGATGCTATCGCTGATTTGGTTTCTACAGGTGCAACACTGGAAGCGAACGGCCTTAAAGAAGCTGAAATTATCTTTAAATCAAAAGCGACATTGATTCAACGCACAGGTGAGTTCGACGCAGACAAAGTGGCGCTAATCGAAAAGCTGTTAACTCGCATGCAAGGCGTGCAGCAAGCGAAAGAATCTAAGTACATTATGCTTCACGCCCCAGCAGAGAAGTTAGATCAAATTAAAGCACTACTGCCAGGTGCTGAAGACCCAACTGTTCTTCCTCTTTCTGCAGATAAGCAGAAAATGGCTGTTCACTTAGTGAGTTCTGAAAACCTATTCTGGGAAACAATGGAACAGCTGAAAGAGTTGGGCGCAAGTTCAATTCTCGTTCTACCAATTGAAAAAATGATGGAGTAAGCATCATGAGAACAGTCGTTTGGCAATCATTAAGTGAGAATCAGCAAGACTCTATTTTGGAGCGCCCTGCTATTGCAGAAGGTGCCAATATCACCACTGCTGTGGCCGAAGTTATTGCTAAAGTTCGAGAAGAAGGTGACTCTGCTCTTATTGAGCTGACAGAAAAGTTTGACCGTGTTAAGCCTGAATCCATTCGTGTTTCTTCTCAGGAAATTAAGGCAGCGTCAGAGCGTTTGTCAGAGTCAATGAAGAGCGCACTAGAGCAAGCTTACGCCAATATTTCTAAGTTCCACAAAGCGCAAAAGCCGCAACCGCTCAAGGTGGAAACGCAGCCAGGTGTTCTTTGTGAACAAGTAACACGTCCAATTCAAAAAGTGGGTTTGTACATTCCTGGTGGCAGTGCGCCTTTGCCATCGACTGTTTTGATGCTCGGCGTTCCTGCAAAAATTGCAGGTTGTCGTAAAGTCGTTCTTTGTTCTCCACCGCCAATCGCTGATGAGATCCTTTATGTCGCGAAGCTGTGTGGCATTGATGAAGTGTACAACGTCGGTGGTGGCCAAGCAGTTGCTGCAATGGCTTATGGCACCGAGACTGTATCGAAAGTAGATAAGATCTTTGGTCCGGGCAACGCTTACGTGACCGAAGCAAAACGACAGGTTAGCAATGATTTCCGCGGTGCTGCGATTGATATGCCAGCAGGGCCATCAGAAGTGCTAGTGATTGCAGATGAAACCGCAGATGCAGACTTTATCGCTGCGGATCTTTTGAGCCAAGCGGAACACGGTCCTGATTCTCAAGTGGTATTGGTGACTCCTTCTCCTGTGATTGCTGATCAAGTGACGGATGCGGTTCAACGTCAGCTTAAGGAGCTATCTCGTGCAGACATCGCAGAAAAGGCTCTGGCATCAAGCTTGATCATTATTTCCGAGTCGATGACGCAGTCAGTTTCTATTTCCAATTACTACGGTCCTGAGCACTTGATTGTTCAGACTAAGAACCCTCGTGAGCTTCTACCTCTATTAGATAACGCAGGTTCTATCTTCCTTGGGGATTGGTCTCCTGAATCTGCGGGAGATTACGCATCGGGGACTAACCACGTCCTTCCTACTTACGGTTACACACGTACTTATTCAAGCTTAGGTTTGGCGGATTTCTCTAAACGAATGACGGTTCAGGAGCTTTCTGCTGATGGTTTAAAGAACCTTGCACCAACGGTAGTCACGATGGCTGAAGCAGAAGGTCTGGACGCTCACAAACGTGCTGTTACTATCCGCGTAGAAAAATTAGCAAGTAAGTAAGAATAAGAGAGTAATGAGATGGAAAAGCTAGCGCGTAAACAAGTCCAACAGCTTACCCCTTATATGTCGGCTCGCCGAATCGGTGGTACGGGTGACGTATGGCTAAATGCCAACGAATCACCATTTAACAATGAATACAAAACAGACTTTGCTCGTCTTAATCGTTACAGCGAATGTCAGCCTAAAGAACTGATTTCTGCTTACGCAGCCTATGCGGGTGTGAAACCAGAGCAAACATTAACATCTCGTGGTGCGGATGAAGGTATTGAACTACTGATTCGTGCATTCTGTGAGCCGGGTGAAGATGCGATTCTTTACTGCCCACCGACTTACGGTATGTACGCCATCAGTGCAGAAACCATCGGTGTAGAGTGCAAAACCGTGCCGCTAACGTCAGATTGGCAACTAGACCTTGCAGGCATCGAAGCTAATCTGGATAACGTGAAACTGGTTTTTGTATGTTCGCCAAACAACCCAACAGGTAACTTGGTTAAGCGTGAGGACATTGTGTCTCTGCTTGAGATGACAAAAGACCGTGCAATCGTGGTGATGGATGAAGCGTACATCGATTTTTGTCCAGAAGCGTCAACGGTAGACCTACTGGCGCAATACCCGAACCTTGCAATTCTGCGTACTCTGTCGAAAGCTTTTGCGCTTGCAGGTCTACGTTGTGGATTTACGCTTGCGAACGAAGAGCTGATTAATGTACTTCTTAAAGTTATCGCACCTTACCCAGTCCCAGTTCCAGTGGCAGAAATTGCGACTCAGGCGCTTTCGGAAGCTGGTTTAGCGCGAGCGAAGTTTCAAGTTCTCGATTTGAATGCAAACCGTGCTTACTTGCAAGTTGGCCTTTCAATGATTCCGGGCTTGGAAGTGTTTGAAGGGTGGGGGAACTACCTATTGGTGAAATTCCCAGATGGCGATGACCTTTTCAAAGCGGCTTGGGATACGGGCATTATTTTGCGTAACTCGCCAATTGAAAACTGTGTGCGTATCAGTGTGGGTAACCGTGACGAGTGCGAAAAAACGCTTGGATTTATCAGAAACTACTACGCATAAATAGAGACAGAATTTATCGCTCTCGCTAAATAGCGGGAGCGCCAAAAGAATAGCAATAAGGAAGTTCGAGTGAGCAAACAACAAAAAATCCTTTTTATCGACCGTGATGGCACCTTAATTGTTGAGCCGCCGATTGATTTTCAAGTAGACCGTTTAGATAAGCTAAAACTAGAACCATTTGTTATCCCAAGCCTGCTGTCGTTGCAGGATGCAGGATACCGTCTAGTGATGGTCACGAACCAAGATGGTTTGGGTACCGACAGCTACCCACAAGCTGATTTTGATGCACCACACAACATGATGATGGAGATCTTTGAATCTCAAGGTGTGAAGTTTGATGATGTGCTGATTTGTCCTCACTTCGATGAAGATAACTGCTCTTGCCGTAAGCCTAAATTGGGCTTGGTAAAAGAGTACCTTCAAGGTGGCAAAGTGGATTTTCAAAACTCTGTTGTGATTGGCGATCGTCAAACCGATCTTCAACTTGCAGAA
Source organism: Vibrio sp. V42_P2S4T144 (assembly GCF_009904715.1). Classification (NCBI taxonomy): domain Bacteria; kingdom Pseudomonadati; phylum Pseudomonadota; class Gammaproteobacteria; order Vibrionales; family Vibrionaceae; genus Vibrio; species Vibrio sp. V42_P2S4T144. The sequence goes on from NZ_WXWS01000004.1 coordinate 3,757, forward strand.
AACATGGCAATTCGTGGCATTCAATACAACCCAGAAACCATGGGTTGGAAACAGATCCTAAAAGATCTCACGGTGAAGGCTCGCGTTGCTGAAGTGGTTCGCACCACAAAAGAAACAGACATTAAAGTATTCGTTAATCTTGACGAGCAAGGCGGTAACGATATTTCTACAGGTCTTGGCTTTTTTGACCACATGCTGGATCAAATTGCGACGCACGGTGGATTCCAAATGGTGTGCAAAGTGGAAGGTGACCTGCACATTGATGATCACCACACAGTAGAAGATACCGCTCTTGCGTTGGGTCAAGCGTTGAAAGAAGCACTGGGTGACAAGCGTGGTATTGGTCGCTTTGGCTTTAGCTTGCCAATGGATGAGTGTTTGGCGCAATGCGCACTAGACCTATCAGGTCGTCCTTACCTTAAGTTCGACGCGCAGTTTAGTCGTGAGCAAGTGGGTGATCTTTCAACAGAGATGGTGGTTCACTTCTTCCGCTCTCTGACTGACACATTAGCGTGTACGTTGCACCTTTCTTCTGCGGGCAACAATGATCACCACATCATTGAAAGTCTATTTAAAGCGTTTGGTCGTACGTTACGCCAAGCAATCAAAGTAGAAGGCACTGAGCTACCAAGTAGTAAAGGCGTGCTTTAAGGCTAACGTTAGCAAGGAGAAAAACAGTGACAGAACAGAAAGTTGTCATTATCGATACTGGCTGTGCCAACGTTTCTTCGGTGAAGTTTGCCATTGAACGCCTAGGCTATGACGTAACGATTTCAAAAGATCCGCAAGTCGTATTATCCGCAGATAAGCTATTCCTACCGGGTGTGGGAACCGCCAGCGAAGCGATGAAGAACCTAGAAGAGCGCGATCTGATCAGCTTGGTAAAACAGGTAGAAAAGCCATTACTAGGTATCTGTTTAGGCATGCAACTGTTGGGCAAAGTGTCTCAAGAGAAAGGGCAGAAAGCCGACGAGTTAGTTGAGTGTCTTGGACTTTGTGATGGCGAAGTGAAGCTACTACAAACTGGCGATTTGCCGTTGCCGCATATGGGGTGGAACACGGTCTCTGCAAAAGCAGGTAATCCACTTTTCAAAGATATTGAAGAAGGAGAGTATTTCTACTTCGTGCACAGCTTTGCGATGCCTGTTGGGGATTACACGATTGCGGAATGTGAATACGGCAACCCGTTCACAGCAGCAGTACAAAGCGGTAACTATTACGGCGTGCAATTCCACCCTGAGCGTTCTTCAAAAGCGGGCGCGAAGCTTATTCAAAACTTCTTAGAATTATAAAAGGGATTTAGTGTGATTATTCCAGCTCTTGATTTAATTGAAGGACAGGTGGTTCGCCTTTATCAAGGTGATTACGGCCAAGTAACTGAGTACAAAGTCGACCCAGCAGAGCAGTTCAACTTGTACCACCAAGCTGGTGCTAACTGGCTGCACTTGGTGGATTTAACTGGCGCGAAAGACACGACAGCACGTCAACTTGATTTAATTGCAAAGCTACTAGCAAGCACGCCAGCGAACATCCAAATCGGTGGCGGAGTGCGCACAGAGCAAGACGTGATTGAGCTGCTAGAAGCGGGGGCTCAGCGTGTTGTCGTTGGCTCAACAGCAGTAAAACAGCCAGAGCTTGTGAAAGGTTGGATGGAAAAATACGGTGCAGAGAAAATCGTTCTCGCGCTAGACATCAACATCGATCAAGACGGCACACGTAAAGTAGCGATTTCTGGTTGGCAAGAAGATTCAGGCGTGACTATCGAAGCTCTGATCAACGATTACCTGACGGTAGGTTTGCAGCACGTGCTTTGTACGGACATTTCTCGTGACGGTACGCTAGAAGGCTCAAACGTAGAGCTTTATGTCGACCTATGTAAACAGTACCCACAAGTGCAGTTTCAATCTTCAGGTGGCATTGGCTCATTAGCAGATATCGAAGCGCTAAAAGGCAGCGGTGTGGCTGGTGTGATTGTTGGTCGTGCGCTGTTAGATGGTAAATTCACAGCAGAGGAGGCATTTGCATGCTGGCAAAGCGAATAATTCCATGTCTTGATGTTCGTGATGGACAAGTGGTGAAGGGCGTCCAGTTCCGCAACCACGAAATCATTGGCGACATCGTTCCTCTGGCGCAGCGTTATGCGGAAGAAGGCGCTGACGAGCTTGTGTTCTACGATATTACCGCTTCAAGTGATGGGCGTGTCGTTGACAAAAGTTGGGTCGCTCGCGTTGCTGAAGTGATTGATATTCCCTTCTGTGTCGCTGGTGGTATTAAATCAGCGGAAGATGCAGCGCGCATTCTTGAGTTTGGTGCAGACAAAGTGTCTATTAACTCACCTGCATTGGCTAACCCGCAACTGATTACTGACCTTGCTGATAAGTTTGGTGTGCAATGTATCGTCGTTGGTATCGATTCATACTACGACAAAGAGACAGGCAAGTATCAGGTTTACCAGTTTACTGGCGATGAAGAACGCACCAAAGCAACTCAATGGGAAACACGTGATTGGGTGCAAGAAGTACAAAAGCGTGGCGCTGGTGAAATCGTACTGAACATGATGAACCAAGACGGCGTACGTAACGGTTACGATATTGAACAACTTAACATGGTGCGTGAAGTGTGTAACGTGCCATTGATTGCATCGGGTGGGGCAGGTGCTATGGAGCACTTTGCGGAAGCATACCAAAAAGCAAATGTGGATGGCGCGCTTGCCGCATCGGTATTCCACAAACAAGTCATCAATATTGGTGAACTAAAGCAGTATTTGAAACAACAAGGCATTGAGGTACGACTATGAGTGTGAAAGCCGCCGAAGTAAGTTCGCTAGTTGAGCGAATCAACTGGGAAAAGGTGGATGGTCTGGTACCTGCTATCGTACAAGATTTCCAATCAAGCCAAGTGCTGATGATGGGTTATATGAACCAAGATGCGTTGGCAAAAACGGGCGAAACAGGTCAAGTGACGTTTTTCTCTCGTACCAAGCAGCGTCTTTGGACGAAAGGTGAGACCTCCGGCAACGTATTGCAACTAGTGAACATTCAGCTCGATTGCGACAACGATACGCTACTGGTGAAAGTGAATCCCATTGGTCCTACGTGTCACTTGGGTAACACAACTTGCTGGGATGTGGACCCTCAAGAGGAGTCACAAATGGTGTGGCTTCATCAACTTGAGCAGCTATTGGCTGCCCGCAAGAGTGCCGACCCAGATTCCTCTTATACTGCCAGTCTTTATGCCCGTGGCACCAAGCGTATTTCGCAAAAAGTGGGCGAAGAAGGCGTTGAAGTCGCGCTTGCGGCGACGTCGGGCGATAAGGCGGAGTTAGTGTGTGAATCTGCAGATTTGATTTATCACTTAATGGTATTGCTTCAAGACCAAGGCTTATCGATGAATGACGTAGTGAACAAACTGAAAGAGCGTCATAAGTAAGCTTGCGATAAGTGAAAGCCCCTATGCTCTCGAGCCTAGGGGCTTTTTACTTTAGTGTTCTTGATTCGGGGCAAAAACCGGCAACAGTGCTGGTGGCGATTAGATTCTGAATCACGCTCGTCCCTCGCTGTTCAGAATGACGGTATATTTTCTAATGGTACTTGCAGTAGAGTTATTTACTTCAAATAGGTACATATATTCACGTCACTCCAACGAACCTAGGCGAAGTCAAGAATCCAATTAAATCGAGCTCAATAAGCTAGGAGTGGATGATCTTACCCACAACACTTCTTAAATTTCTTACCGCTTCCACAGATACACGGGTCGTTACGACCTACTTTTAGGCTACTCACTGGTTGGTTTAGGCGAGGATCTTGTTCTGGTTCTTCTTCTAGCTCTTCTTCTGGAAACGTGCCGTCAATGTAGTACCAAAGCCCATTTTCTTTCACGAAACGAGAACGCTCTGTCATACAGTAGCGTTTGCCGTCTTCATCAAAATAAGCGCTAAACTCTACAAAGCCTTCATTGTCATTACTGCCAGCTTCTGTTTTTACAACTTCAAGCTTGCACCAATCGCTGTCGATAGATTGGGCAATGCCTTCACGTTGCTCTTCTGCATTACAGCTTGGGTGGTATGTGTTCACCACGTAATCCACTAGACCTAACACATGCGCGCTGTAACGAGAGCGCATTAGCTGCTCCGGAGTGGTGACGTCAGCGTGGTTATTGTGGGCAATTTCACAACACTGTTGGTAGGTGCGGTTAGAGCCGCAAGGACAAGAAGAAGCCATAAAATGAAATCTCGATTAATTAAGCGGTAAAAACAAACAACCCCACATAAGTGAGGTCGCAGGTATTCTTTGGGGCATTATAGCCGTTTAGGGCGTTTGAGACAGCAGTTCTTGAGCCCATTCCGTCGATTGATTAAAAGCGTCTGCTAATTGAGGTTCGGTTAATTTAAGAACGGTGCAATATCGCTCGGCTAACTCCCAGTCCGCTTGTTCGTAGGCGATCGTCATCGAAAGTAAGTGACCAAGTACGCCTTTTCGACTGGTTAATGCGAGTTTTATATCTTCGTCAACGGGGATATCTTCAATGACATCCGAGAGCGGTTGATCGAGCAAAGATCCGAGCAAAGAAAACATGCCTGTCAAAAAAGCCTGCCCAGGGTCATACCTAGTGTTCATTTGACTAAGTAGCAGTTCACACATTCGTGCACGCTGAATCGCTAAAGAGTAAAGAGAGTCAGGTTTATCTTCTTGAACGGAGGCAATTGCAACTAAGGAAATAAAGCGTCGTAGTCGCTCTTCACCCAGATAAATAAGCGCCTGTCTGAACGATTTGATCTTAGTCGTTAATGTATATCCTGAATTTACGTAAGTAAGCAGCTTGTATGACAGCGTCACATCAATCGAAAACAGACGTTCAACCTCATTGAAGTCGATGGGCTTATCTGCAATCTCTTTACAAAGTTGGATGACGGTAAGAAACGCGGGGTTCAACCGTTTTTTCTGGATCATCTCAGGTTTGCTAAAAAAATACCCTTGAAAATAGTTAAAACCGGCTTCTAGAGCTTGCTCAAACTCTTCATAGGTCTCTACCTTTTCCGCAAGAAAGTCGATTTTAAATGGGCTCAACGCCTGAATAAAAATGGCAGCTTTCTTGATCGGCACAAGTCTAATATCAAACTTGATCATGGAAACGTATGGAAGAAAACGCTTCCAAGCTTTCGTCGGAACAAAATCATCCAGAGCAATTTTGTACCCGCACTCATGAAGGTGCTTGATGGCTTCTAACAGTTCTTCTGTCGGTTGGCAGTCTTCAAGGACTTCAATGACGAGAGATTCTTTAGGAAACAAAGTTGGGACCAAGTTCACCAAGCTTTGATGCGGAAAGTTAACAAAGCCAAGTTTGTTTCCTAATGTGTTGTAATGCGTCGACAAAAAATGATCGGATAGCAGTCGACTAGTAGCCAGCTCTGGTTCTACTTCAGGGAAGGTATTTTTAGGGCCGTCTCGAAAGAGGAGTTCGTAACCTATGGTTCGTTTTTCTCTATCCAGAATCGGTTGGCGAGCTACGTAAGAATACTTCAATTAGGTACTTCGTTCTGTTTAACTTAGTATTATGATAATAGCGATTTTTTACAAAATATCTACGACTTGAGCGTGAATCTTCTAC
>NZ_WXWS01000052.1:0-9311 GCF_009904715.1 Vibrio sp. V42_P2S4T144
CTATTTAAACAACCGAAAAACAATCCGTTGACAAAATGGCAACATGATATATTTTGAATACGTAATCAAAACATAATTATTCAATTACGGAGGTGATTTATGGCCATGGTTGGCTTCGATGAAAAGTGGCGTGATTTTCCCGACTACATTCTTGGTATCACAAAAGAGATTTGGGAAGACCGAGGTTTAAACACCTTAGAACACTACTACTCTCCCGACATTGTTGTGCGTACTCCACTCTCTATCGTTCAAGGAAACGAAGGGGTGATCAGTGCAACAATGGCGACACTGGCCGAGTTTCCCGATCGCACGCTATATGGCGAAGACGTCATTTGGTCAGGCACCCCGGAACAAGGCATGCTTTCTTCTCATCGAATCATCTCTACTGCAACACACAGTGGCAACGGCTTCTACGGGCAAGCCTCGAACCGCAAAATTCGTTTCCGTATTATCGCAGATTGCCACGCTATCAATAACCAAATCAATGACGAATGGTTGGTTCGCGATCAAGCCGATATCGCGAAACAACTGGGTATGACGTCAGAAGAGTTTGCACGCCAACAAATCGAATTTGAAGGTGGCGTGGAATCAAGCCCATTTCCGTTCACACCTGAAGTCGACATTCCTGGACCTTATTTGGGCGTAGGCAACGACAACGAATATGGTCAGCGATACGAAGCAATTCTCAGAAGCCTTATGAATGCCGAGTTCTCTATAGTACCGAAAGAGTACGACCGCGCTTGCATCGGCGAATACAGTGGCGGTCAAACTGCCCTATCACACTCGGAAGTCGATCATTTTTGGATGGCACTTCGTGCGTCTTTCCCAAATGCTCAATTTACCGTTCACCATCGTATTGGCCGAGATGACGACATGATGTCACCACGCGCGGCAATTCGATGGTCTTTGCACGGTAAGCATGAGGGATACGGGATGTTTGGTAAGCCTTCAGGAAAAGAGGTTTACATCATGGGGATCAGCCACGCTGAGTTTGGCCCTTGGGGTCTTCGTCGCGAATTCACTTTGTTTGACGAGACCGCAATCTGGAAGCAAATCCTGCTACAACAAGGCTAACGGCTGACTAAACACTATTTATTAAAATCACAGACAGTAAGGAAGCAACATGTCACTCAACATCATCGAACAGTTCTACCAGAACTACTTCAAAGCCGCAGACATCGAGCAAAAACAGGCCGCTCTGCAAACTTTGAACCCTGACGTAAAATGGTGCGTGGCGCACCCTGTGAACGATCTTAATGGCCCAGATGCAACCCACGAATCTTTCCTCTCACCACTTGTGAATGCTTTGCCTGACGCCGAGCGCCGACCAATAATTGTGATGCACGGCGAATACGAAGGCCGCACTTGGTACAACTCTACCGGCTACTTTATCGGTACATTTGAACAACCACTGTTTGGCATCCCAGCAACAGGGAAAACACTCTACTTGCGTTACACCGAAATGGTGTGTGTGGAGAACGACCAAATCACCGAATCATACATGATTCCAGACTTCATCGATGCGATGAATCAAGCAGGCTGCAACCCTCTTCGTAAAAGCTTAGGTCACGATGGCTTGGTTCCTTCTCCTGCAACTTCTAACGGTATTCAACAATCTATTGTGTCTTTGGAAGAAAGTGAAAAGAGCGCCCAGCTGGTTGAAGATATGCTGTCTTGCTTGGGTCGTTTTGATGGCAAAGATCTTTTCTCGATGGATTTAGAAAACTACTGGCACAATGACTTCATGTGGTACGGCCCTGCTGGTATTGGTACTACACGCGGTATCAAAGGTTTCCGTAACCACCATCAAGCGCCATTTGTGTTTGCCTTCCCTGACCGAAGTGTCGATATTGAGGTCAATTTTTTGGCCAAAAATGACTACGTATCCACAGGTGGTTGGCCACATATGCATGGTACTCACACTGGTCACAGTGGATGGCTCGGTCTTGCCCCAACCGGAAAACACATCGAACTTCGCGTTATGGACATTTGGCGACGCGAAGGCGATTTACTGAAAGAAAACTGGGTGGCGATCGACATCGTTCATATCCTGCTGCAACTTGGCTATGACGTGTTTGCACAAATGAAAGAACAGTTAGAAGGACCTAATTATGCATGAGTTTGGCGCACTTAACTGGAGCATCCTTGGTGGATACATAGCCCTAACGCTAGTATTGGGTGCGGTGATTGGTAAGCGAGTAACTTCAGCTAGCCAATTCGCCTTGGGTGATAAGAACATCCCTTGGTGGGCGATCGGTATTTCAGTCGTTTGTACTTACGTCAGTGCCATGTCGTTCCTTGGCGGGCCAGCTTGGTCTTACAAAGAAGGCCTGTCGGTTATCGCGATTCACCTCAATTATCCGCTGGTGATCTTCTTCATCGTGGCTGTGTTTATGCCGTTTTTCTACAACAACGGTTTAACCTCTATCTACGAGTATCAAGAACGACGCTTCGGTAAGGCTTCACGACTGACTTTGTCGTTTATCTTCCTTATCAAACAAGCATTGAGCTCGGCAGCCGTACTCTACGCGACAGCAATGATTTTAGAGTTCATTACTGGTATCGACGTGATGTACTGCATCATGATCGTCACTGCAATTGCCCTCATCTACACCGTAATGGGCGGTATAGCGGCTGTCATTTGGACCGATGTTATTCAAGCAGTAATCTTATTTATTGGCGCATTCATCATCATCGAAGCCGTGTGGAATGGCATGCCTGCCCCGATGACGGAGGTCATGGCAGAACTCAAAGCGAAAGGAATGACAGATGCCCTACAAACAAGTTTTGACCTAAGCCAAGTAACGACGGTATGGGCCGGCGTTATCGCAATGACGATGTTCCACACCACCGTGTATGGCGGTAACCAGATGATGGTACAACGCTGTATGGCCGCGAAAAACATGGGCGATGCGAAAAAGGCAATGTTGATGATGGGCTACGTGGCCTTCTTTATTTACTTTGTCTTTATCTTGCTTGGCGTCCTGTTCAACGCTTATTACGACGGTAAAGAGTTTGAAAACGGCAATACCATCATTCTTCATTATGCGAGTGAATATGGAATGCCAGGCTTGATGGGCATCATTGCCGCAGCGATTCTGGCGGCAAGTATGTCGAGTCTCGATTCCGCATTTAACTCAATGGCGACCGTTTCTGTGGCTGACTTTTACAAACGCTTCTACAAGCAAAACGAGTCGGAAGAGCATTACTTGAAGGTATCGCGCTTCTTTACAGTTGCATGGGCAATTTTGGTCATCATTCCAGCAATCATGTTTGCCACCAGCACAGGCTCGGTACTGGAAGTGCTGAGTAAGGCAGGCTCTTACTTTGTCGGTGCGAGCTTCTGTATGTTTGTCCTTGGGTTCTACTCAAAACACATTACTGAAAAAGGCTTGTTGATTGGCGTTGCTGCTAGCTTCTTGGTGATTTGGTATGTAGCCGTTGCGACCGATATTGCGTGGCCTTGGTATTGCGTGATTGGCGTCCTTGTGAATGCCGTTGTCGCTTACATTGCTAGCCTTCTCCTGACGGGTAAACAAGATGAAATGCATCTTTACACAGTGAAAGGCCAGCAAGCGGAATATGCTCGTCTAAATAAACCAATCAAGGAAGATGGTTGGTATGTCGTTCCCGGCAAAATCGATGCTCCATGTTATGGCTTACTAGTGATGTTTGTATTCTCTCTCGTGATGCTTTGGGGGATCAACGCGTTTACCGACAACGCTCCTATGCTGATTAACTTTATGCGTGGCTGCTCTATTCTTGTCGCTACCGCTTGCATCGGATACATGGGGTATTCACTCCTCTCCCCGAAACGTAAAGTTGCAGTCAAACAAGCAAATTAATGTTCTTTACGTAGATACTGTACGTCTAACAAACGGACAGTATCTACGCTCTAGATCTAGTGCTAGCTCAAAGCAAACCAAATGGGTTAACCCACATTTTGCTTTTTAATACTCCAAAGCCATTATTCTACTTAGGATACCCCGTCAGAACATTTATGAATACGTACCTATTTATGCTAGTCTTATGACCTCAATTACTGGCAACTAAGTTTTATTCATGAAATCAATTAAACACGTAGTCACATCAAAAGATGTGGCAAAGATGGCAGGCGTCTCTCAATCTACTGTATCGCGCGTGTTTGTTCCGGGTAGCTCAGTATCCGAAAAGACCAAGCAAAAAGTCTTTGAAGCGGCTAAAGCCCTTAACTACCGCCCTAACGCCTTTGCACGTAGCCTGACCACAAACGAATCGAAATTGATAGGTTTGGTGTTTCCTGATGCGGATTACCCTATCCATATGAAAACACTGCAATTAATTTCCAGTGAGTTACAGAAAAAAGGTTATTCTGCCGTATTGATTCCATGGCAAGTGGATGAAGAAGAGGGCCACTCAATCCCAAATATCTTCCAGTATCGCGTCGATGGTGTCATTGCTGCTTCCGCAACCTTCAATAAGTCCCTTTATGAAGAATGTGAAGAGTTTAATATCCCAATTGTTCAATACGCACGAGTTGTTGAAGGTACTAGGAGTAGCTACGTTATCAGTGACAACTACGAAGCAGGCCAACAAGCTGCGCAACTTCTGCACAAAAGTGGCGTGAAGAACGCGGTTTATTTGACGGGAGAAGTGCCAACCTTTACGAATGACGAACGTCAAAGCGGCTTCTGCTCTGAATTTGAAGACCTAACCGGCAAGACGCCACGCATCATTGAAGCCAGCTATGACTACGCGAGCTCACTTGATAAAGTCCGTGCCATACTGGCAGACAAAAATCGGCCTGAAGCGGTGTTCTGTGCAACCGATAACCTTGCGATGGCGGTCATGGATATCGCCCGTATAGAATGCGGGTTGAGGATTCCTCAGGACTTACAAGTCATTGGTTTTGATAATATTCCTCAGACAGAATGGTTAAGCTATCAATTAACCACGTTCCGCCAGGATTTCCGTCGCCTCGCTCGCGAGTGCGTGAAGATCATTGTTGATCAAATTAATACGAAAAACGGCAGCCTAGTAAAAATGATGGTGCCAGTGAAGTTAATCGAGCGCCAGACAACAAAAGCTTAAATAGCTATAGCCAGCCATTCGGTTGGCTTTTTTATTTGCCTCTGACTCCCAAACGGCTCATTTAGTGTTGTAAGCATTAATGAACCCATGTATATTTATGAGCTATTACACTATATGAACCAAACAAAAAGAGGCTCATAATCCTTATGACCACGTATCTTTACACTCGTTATTCGCCAAAAAATCGAGCTTACCAAGAGCACCTTAATACTCTAAAAGCTTTTGCGCCCGAAGCTCAGCATTTTGAGGATAAGGTTCGTGGTTGCATGCCTCCAACCGAGAGAGAGGCATTCTTACGACTGCTCGATTCCGTCAGAGCTGGGGATACGATTGTGCTCTGGTGGCTGACCGCATTTGGTCGCGACTTTAGTCAAGCATTGAACACGATAAAAATGCTACTCGATAAAGGGGTAACATTGAAAACTGTATGTGAATCAATAACTTTTGAGCCAGGTTCTGTTCAGACTCAAACACTACTCACAGTGTTATCTGGATATGGGAAAGTGCAGACTGAACATCGCCTGTTTGCCGCAGAGCAAGGGCGACAGGCCATTAAAGAGCAGCCAGAATTATGGAAACAGAAGTTTCGCGGCCGCCCCGCAAACAAAACCAAACACCAACAGATCGCAACGTTGCTGCTAGAAGGCTACACATTGCAAAACGTAGCAGAGCAATGCGAAGTCAGTCTATCGACTGTGAAGCGGGTCAAAGCAAAGCTAAATGAAGTGGATGACGAAGGCGGCTTAAGATCACGACGCCAAAAAGGTTGTTTGAATGGAGACCAGTCATGAGTCGCCCAATCAACTCTCATACTATACTACTCGCCTGTCTTATTATTAGCGTTGGCCAGTTGAGCATGGGGCTAGTCATGCCCTCTTTGCCATGGATAGCAAAAGACTTTTCCATCTCCCTCGACCAAGCTCAACTACTTGTGAGTATTTATTTGCTCGGCTTTGGCCCCTCTCAATTTATCTACGGGCCAGTGTCAGATGCTTTAGGACGAAAAAGAGTATTACTTACCGGTTTACTCATCGCGATGTCTGGTCTGCTGATGATTATTTTCTTCAGTGACACATTTACAGGGATGGTGATGGGGCGCTTTTTACAAGGGTTAGGTACAGGATGCTGCGCGGTACTCGCGAGGGCGTCGACTCGAGATAGATTTAGCGGGGATGAACTCCCAGTGGCAATGTCTTACATCGCCATGGCGGCTTCAATCACGCCACTTATTGCACCTGTGATTGGCGGCTTTATCAACTTCCACTTCGGTTGGAGTATGGTGTTTATTTCTCTATTGGGCTATGTCTCGCTGGCCTGGGTAATCATCGCCTTTAAGTTCACAGAAACCATCACAAAACGTTCTGTCATTCCGTCACCCCGAAAAATGTTACTCCAATACAAGAGCTTACTTACGTCTCGTTACTTTATGAGTTTCGCCAGTATCAGTTGGTTAAACTTCAGCTTAATGATTACGACAGTCTCTGTGATGCCATTTATCATGCAAGATCAAATTGGCATGACCTCCGCTCAATACGCGATATGGGCGCTCATTCCCGCTTTGGGTATGTTATGTGGTACCACGATTTGTAACCGAGTAAGGCCAATTATTGGCAATAAAAAAATGCTGCTTTGCACCCCATTTCTTCACCTCGCTGCCGCAATATGGTTATTTTTCTGCCCTGTTGAGCCTCTATTTCTGATGCTAGGACAGCTATTAATGATCTTGGGTAATGGTATTGCCCTACCTTGTGCACAAGCGATGGTAATGCAACCTTATAAAAAGCAAGCAGGTGCCGCAGCGGCAATGTCTGGTGGTGGACAAATGGTCGTCTCCTCATTGGTCAGCTTAACTCTGGTGCAGCTTGGATTGAGTCAAGCATGGCATCTAGCGATCGTTATCGTAATATTTGCATCGCTTACCTTCACCAACATTCAACGTGGCTTTAGTGCAGAGCAACCTTCAGAACAATAACAACAAACATACTATTGTCCTTATAGCTACAACAAATCGTATAAATTTAAATTTAGGAAAAGTTGGCGGATACTAACATGATGTTGCATTTAAGAATGGGCGCCGTAACACTCGCCACATTGATATCCGCTGGTACTGATGCGAGCGCCAACGAGAACTGGCAGTTCGAGAGTGACAAGAATGGAATCACAATTTACTCCCGAGAACATAGTGACGGTTTAGTTGAGATCCGTGCCCGGATGTTCACACCCACCAGCTATGGTGCATTTTTAACGCTACTGGAAGACAGTGACAACATCCCGAACTGGATTGACAATGCCAGTCATAGCCGGGTTTTAAATCAGATATCGGCCACCGAGAACATCGTTTACACCCAGTTTAAAGCACCATGGCCTGCCAAAAATCGGGATATGGTCACCTACTCAAAGTACTGGGTCGATGAGCTGGGATTCACCGTAGAAATCAAAAGCGCACCTGACTCATATCTTGCTGAACAAAATGGTTATGTTCGAATTCGCTCGGTTGATGCGACTTGGGAGTTACAAAAACTCACAAACGATACAACACTCGTGGAATACAAGGCGTTTGCTGATCCCGGAGGTCTATTGCCAAACTGGCTGATCAACAAACTTTCAAAAGAAAGTGCATGGGCGACATTTGGTAACTTAAGAAAAGAGTTACCTGAATATCAGCAATACTCTCATCCTCAAATAGATGAGTAAGCGTCGCTCTTCCCACTCGCTTTTTAATGCGGTACATAATAACAAAAGGCGGCATATGCCGCCTTTTTCTACTCAATGTGTTACTGTTGTGCAACCGTTACAGGTTTAGTTGCACCACGGTAATCAAACTCAAAACCAATACCTTGGTCTGTCACGTCCATCGTCATACCACCAACAAGCTCGCCTTGTAAGCTTTTGACAACATCATCCGGAACCGGCTCCCCAGTGATTGACGACGCACTCTCTAACACTTCCAAAATACGCTCTGAATCAAAATCAAAGCTGAACAAGCCATTTGGAGAAAGTGATTGCGCCATCACTTCTTTGCTTGCTTCCGCAGCACTATCACCACTGTAAAGGGTGAAATGGTTTTCGTTTAGACGAGCAAACACGTCCACCTTCATGCCAGTATGCATTTCTAATAGGTCACTGACATTAACAGGTTGGTTATCCGGTTGAATTTGCAATTGAGCAAGTTCAGGAACGAACATTTGCGCAGTTTGAATAAGCATCATTGGATCATTGGCAGAAAGAGACAACATACCATCTAGCTGGCTAAATACTTCACCATGCTGAGCATTAGTATCTACTTTGATATCAAACATTTGCAGGCTTAAGCCTTTGAGGCCGTTAACCATGCCTGACCCCATGCTTACAGCGGCTGCTGGATTCTGGCCGCCCATCTCTTGCTGCATTTGTGTCAATAAAGAGCATTGATATTGAGGCTGGGTCAAGTCAGCCCAAATCTGACCAATCGATGGCGCTAGCGTATTAATGTCTAAACCAAGCGCCATACTAAAGAAACTCTTATCACTTTTAGACTCTGCCAATACACCACGAATCGACTTGAGCGCATCTAGAATCACTTTATTGTTGGACTCAACAACAAAAGAACCTTTAATGAACGCCTGATCGCCTTTCATCTTGTATTCTGCAAACGCGACGGACTGAGGCCAGTTTTCTGCAACTTGAGTAAGCTCAGTATGGCAGGCTGGTGAACGCATTTCCTCAATAGTTGGTTCAGGATCTATTGCATCCAACGTGCTGATTTGACGAGCAAACATATTGCCATCTTTCGTCGTCAAACCTTTAATCACTTCGCGATGATCAAAGTAACCAAAAGAGTTGTTGTTTTCACCGTATTTGGCTTGCAACGCCTCAAGGCGTCCACTGTCAGCAATATTTTGACTTGGTGCTTCAAGCCCTAATGCCATTTTAATCGGGTTTTGAACGCCCAGTTGCGGAACATCAACCGTTAACGTAAGCACGTTATCAACCACGGCTACAACCAAGCCAATACCGTCCTGCGGGTCAATTGAATCAGTCATCTCGTAACGACGATACTCGACTTCACCAAGCTTAACCAACTCATGCTTAGCGCCGCTCATCTGCTCTTCATGATCCAGTGTTTTCCATAACGCGGCAGGGTCTTCAATATCCACTTTGTACACCGGTACCATACCAATTGTGTACAACACAGGATTAATGTTTTCCCCGGTGCCCAAATAAGCTTTTAATGTTTCTGGCGACGCAGCACTCTCTAGGTA
>NZ_WXWS01000446.1:0-9301 GCF_009904715.1 Vibrio sp. V42_P2S4T144
ACTTACTCTCTCTGTTGCTTATCGCGCTTTCTAGCACTGCGATTGCCGCGCCACCGAGCTCATTCTCTGCAGCCAAACGTGAGGCGGTCAAAATTTATCAAGACCACCCAACAAGCTTCTACTGTGGCTGTAACATTCAATGGCAAGGCAAGAAAGGCTTACCCGATTTAGCCTCTTGCGGTTACCAAGTCCGTAAACAAGAAAAACGGGCTGCACGAATCGAATGGGAGCACGTTGTTCCTGCGTGGCAATTTGGCCACCAGCGTCAATGCTGGCAAGATGGCGGACGTAAAAACTGTAAGAAAAAAGACAAAACTTTTCGTTTGATGGAAGCAGACTTGCACAACCTAACTCCTGCTATTGGTGAAGTAAACGGTGACCGTTCGAACTACAACTTCAGCCAATGGAACGGTATGGATGACGTGAGTTATGGTCGCTGTGAGATGCAAGTGAACTTTAAGCAGCGTAAAGTCATGCCACCAGACCGTGCGCGTGGCTCAATTGCTCGTACCTATCTATACATGAGCAAAGAGTACGGTTTCAAACTGTCGAAGCAGCAAACGCAATTAATGAGTGCTTGGAACAAAACCTATCCTGTCGATAAATGGGAATGTGAGCGTGACGAGCGCATTGCAAAAGTACAGGGCAATAACAACCCATTTGTTCAAGAAGCCTGCCGCGCACTGTAACCTCCGACCTCGAAGCGTTTCAATTACTGATATTGAAACGCTTCTGCCCCTTGTTTTTTCGGTGCAAAGCATCCATGTTAGGGTTTAAGTTTATTCTCTTGCTGGAAATCTCATGCGTACCCCTCGAATTTATCATCCAGAAACCATTCATCAACTTGGCTCACTTGCTTTAAGTGACGACGCAGCAGGCCATATCGGTCGTGTTTTGCGCATGAAAGAAGGCCAAGACGTTCTCCTTTTTGACGGCAGTGGCGCAGAGTTCCCAGCGGTTATCAGTGAAGTCAGCAAGAAATCAGTTTTGGTTAACATCACCGAGCGCGTAGAAAACAGTATTGAATCCCCTTTAGATCTGCACCTTGGTCAAGTCATTTCACGTGGCGATAAGATGGAGTTCACCATCCAAAAGTCTGTTGAACTTGGCGTCAATACCATCACTCCTCTGATTTCTGAACGTTGTGGCGTCAAGCTTGACCAAAAGCGTTTTGAGAAAAAACTCGCGCAATGGCAGAAAATCGCCATCAGTGCCTGTGAGCAATGTGGGCGTAATGTCGTGCCCGAAATTCGTCCAATTATGAGCTTGGAAGAGTGGTGTAAAGAAGAGTACGATGGTTTAAAGCTTAACCTTCACCCTCGTGCTAAATACTCAATCAACACTTTGCCAACCCCGGTTGAAAAAGTGCGCCTACTGATCGGTCCTGAAGGCGGTTTATCGTCTGAAGAAATCGAGATGACTCGAGAATACCAATTTGAAGAAACGCTACTCGGCCCTCGCGTTCTGCGTACCGAAACAGCGGCTCTGACAGCAATTACAGCCTTACAAGTTCGTTTCGGCGATCTTGGTTAAACGGAGAAAAATAATGATCAAACTCGGTATCGTAATGGACCCAATCTCGTCCATTAACATCAAAAAAGACTCTAGCTTTGCCATGATGCTTGAAGCGCAACGACGCGGCTATGAAATCCACTACATGGAAATGAATGATCTGCATCTCGATCAAGGCGTTGCCATTGCAGATACTAAAGTGGTGGAACTAAAAGAAGATCCAAACGGTTGGTACGAGTTCAAATCAGAGCAAACTATTGAACTGTCTGAGCTAGACGCTGTGCTAATGCGTAAAGATCCTCCGTTTGATACTGAATACATCTACGCGACTTACATCCTTGAGCGTGCAGAAGAACAAGGTGCACTGATCGTTAACAAGCCTCAAAGCTTACGTGATTGTAACGAAAAGCTGTTTACAGCATGGTTCCCAGAGCTGACACCTACAACGATCGTGACGCGAAAAGCAGAAAAAATTAAAGAATTTCGTGAAAAACATGGTGATGTCATCCTGAAACCGCTTGATGGTATGGGTGGCGCGTCCATCTTCCGTGTGAAAGAAAACGATCCAAACGTCTCTGTGATCATCGAGACATTGACTAACCACGGTCAAAACTACGCAATGGCACAAACCTTCGTGCCAGACATCAGCAACGGTGACAAACGTATCCTAGTGGTAGATGGCGAACCTATGCCTTACTGTCTAGCACGCATTCCTGCTAAAGGCGAAACGCGCGGCAACCTAGCCGCTGGTGGTACTGGTGAAGCTCGTCCGCTAAGCGAAACCGACCTCAAAATTGCGCAAACCGTTGCTCCGACACTGAAAGAAAAAGGCCTTATCTTTGTTGGCCTTGACGTAATTGGCGACAAGCTAACAGAAATCAACGTCACCAGCCCAACCTGTATTCGCGAAATTGAAGCAGCTTTTGATATCTCAATCACAGGCAAGCTGATGGATGCGATTGAGCGTCGAGTAAAAGGCGAATAACTCAAACTGTATTACAGTTAATAGAGAGCGTAGTACATTAACTTAAGCAAACTCATGCACATACCTAGATGTAAATTGTATGATGTTAGCTTAAGGGCATTTACGAGAGTTAAGGGTCAATATGAGTATGAATCTCACAAATCACTTTTTGGTTGCCATGCCTGGGATGAAAGATCCGTACTTTCAAAACAGCGTGATCTACGTTTGTGAGCACAACGAAGACGGCGCTATGGGGCTGATGATCAATGCTCCTGTTGATATCACCGTCGGCAACATGCTCAAGCAGGTGGAAGTTCAGCCAGTACACCCGCGCCTATTTGAAGCCAGTCTAGATAGACCAGTTTACAATGGCGGCCCAATCTCGGAAGATCGTGGCTTTATTTTGCATAAACCCAAAGATTACTACGAGTCCAGCGTCCAAATGACCGATGACCTCGCGGTAACCACTTCGCGTGATATTCTGTCGGTGTTAGGAACAGAAGCAGAACCAAGTGATTACTTAGTGGCACTTGGCTACTCCGGTTGGAGTGCAGGCCAATTAGAAAGTGAGCTGGTCGAAAACTCTTGGCTCACCATTGAAGCGACGCCTGAAATTATCTTTAATACACCAATCAACGAGCGTTGGAAGAAAGCGGTCGAAAAGCTGGGTATCGACCCAAGTCACCTTTCAGCAGACTCTGGACATGCTTAGTCCAAATATACAGTTACATTAGATAGAGACACCTTATGTCACGCACAATTATGGCTTTTGACTTTGGAACCAAAAGCATTGGTAGCGCTATTGGCCAAGAAATTACTGGTACAGCTTCCCCATTAAAAGCCTTTAAAGCCAATGACGGTATTCCAAACTGGGACGATATCGAAAAGCAAATCAAAGAGTGGCAACCAGATTTGCTAGTGGTCGGTTTACCGACCGATCTGCATGGTAAAGACCTTGAGACCATAACCCCTCGTGCACGAAAATTTGCTAAGCGTCTGCAAGGCCGATACGGATTGCCTGTTGAACTGCATGATGAGCGTTTATCTACTGCAGAAGCTCGTGCGGAGTTGTTCAGCATGGGCGGCTACAAAGCCCTATCGAAAGGTAATGTTGACTGCCAGTCAGCAGTGGTGATTCTAGAAAGCTGGTTTGAAGCCCTTTGGGGTGAGTAAACACTTCAAGCACAATGAAAAAAGGTTGGCTCCTGCCAACCTTTTTTTGTTTCTGGATTGGATTAATCCATATCGATCTTAACGTTCGCCAAACTGCCCGTAGAGAATGCTTCACCACGCTGCGTTTTCAACATCAAGCGCAGATCATTTGCCGAGTCGGCACTATGTAGTGCATCCTCTTCGCTGATCTTACCTTGCATCACTAACTTATAGAGAGATTGATCGAACGTCAGCATACCAAACTCATTTGAGCGAGCCATGGTTGACTTCAACTCATGTAAATCTCCGCGACGAATCAAATCCGACACACGTGGGCTATTTAGCAAGATCTCAAATACACCATGACGTCCCTGCCCATTTTTATCTCGGATCAACTGCTGACCAACCACGCCTTTTAGGTTCATCGACAAATCGAACAAGAATTGTTCTTTTTGATCTTTCGGTACCAAGTGAAGAATGCGCTCTAAAGCTTGGTTGGCATTATTGGCGTGCAACGTTGCCATACACAGGTGACCCGTTTCGGCGAAGGTCATCGCGTATTCCATTGTTTCACGGCTACGGATCTCACCAATCAAAATCATATCTGGTGCTTGGCGCAGCGAGTTTTTAAGCGCAACTTCATAGCTTTCCGTATCTAACCCAACTTCGCGTTGAGTCACGATACAGCGCTTGTGTTCATGCACGAATTCGATCGGATCTTCGACCGTCAAAATGTGCCCGGTTTTATTGCTGTTTCGATAGCCTGTCATCGCCGCCATGGTGGTCGATTTACCCGATCCAGTAGCACCGACCACCAGCACCAAACCACGCTTAGCTATCGCCAAATCTTGCAACACTAACGGTAACTTTAACTGCTCAAAAGTAGGAATATTAGTTTCAATACGACGAATCACTGCGCCTGGTAACTCGCGTTGAAAAAAGGCACTCACACGGAAGCGACCACAATCTCTCACAATGGCAAAATTCGACTCGCGACTTTTACGAAACTCCTGACGCCGATCTGGTTCCATAGCGCTATCGAGTAATGCAGCCACATCACTCTCGGTGAGTTTTTCCCCTTGCGGACGCAATTCGCCATCCACACGAAATAGAATTGGCGCTCCAACCGTGATGTAAAGATCCGACGCTTTCAGCGCCAGCATGCCTTCGAGAAATTTATCTAGATCCATCTTCCGTATTCACCATTATCTGTATGAACGTTACGAGAATTGCTGCACTTCTAATCCGATCTTACTATCGACCTCTTCACGAGCAACCATGCCTTGCGCCATTAACTGACGAGCATTTTGCTCCATGGTTTGCATGCCGTGAGCCGCACCTGTTTGAATGATCGAATACATCTGCGCGACTTTGTCTTCGCGGATCAAGTTGCGAATCGCAGGCGTTGCCATCATAATTTCATGGCATGCAATACGGCCACCACCATTACGCTTCAGAAGCTTTTGCGCGATAACCGAACGAAGGGACTCAGATAGCATCGAGCGAACCATATCTTTATCACTACCAGGAAACACATCGATAATACGGTCAATGGTTTTTGCCGCCGAGCTGGTGTGCAACGTCCCGAAAACTAAGTGACCCGTTTCTGCCGCCGTTAAGGCAAGGCTGATGGTTTCTTTGTCACGCATCTCACCAACCAGAATAACGTCTGGGTCTTCGCGCAATGCACTACGCAAAGCATTTTGGAAACTATGGGTGTCACGGTGAACTTCACGCTGGTTGATCAAACATTTATTGTTGTTGTGAACAAATTCAATCGGATCTTCAATTGTGAGTACGTGCTTGTTGTGATTACGGTTAATGTAGTCAACAATGGCTGCTAAGGTCGTCGATTTACCTGAACCTGTTGGGCCAGTGACCAGAACTAAGCCTTTTTCAGCGTTCGCAATTTTTTTGAAGATCTCTGGCGCTTCTAGCTCTTCCAGAGTTGGAATGCTACTTGGAATGGTACGGAATACTGCCGCACAACCGCGAGATTGGTTGAAAGCGTTGACACGGAAACGGCCAACGTTATGCAACTCAAAAGAGAAATCGACTTCGAGTTTTTCTTCGAACTCACTGCGTTGGGCATCGTTCATGATTTCGAAAACCAAACGATGCACTTCTTGGTGTGTAAACGCTGGAATACCTAGTTTTCTCACATCCCCATCAATACGAACCATTGGTGGGACACCTGCAGAAAGATGTAGATCCGAGGCATTATGTTTTACACTAAAATCCAGTAACTCAGTGATATCCATTTAAAATCCTTAAGTCTAAAGTACAGCTATGAGTAGTATTCAACAAAATATTGAACATATCACCTCTCAAATTCGATATGACGAGCAAAAATGTGGTCGAACTCCAGAGTCAGTGCAACTTCTAGCGGTAAGCAAAACTAAACCTGTCGAGGCAATTCTCGAAGCCTACCAAGCGGGACAAACCGCCTTTGGTGAAAACTACGTCCAAGAGGGCGTCAGTAAAGTTCAGCACTTTGCCGAGCATTATCCAGATAATCGAATCGAATGGCACTTCATTGGCCCGATTCAGTCGAATAAATCGCGACTTGTTGCCGAACATTTCGATTGGGTTCACACCATCGATCGAACCAAGATTGCTCAACGCCTGAATGATCAGCGGCCAAGCGAACTTAAACCGCTACAAGTTCTGATTCAGGTTAACACCAGTGGTGAGGCATCTAAGTCTGGTGTCACTGAAGCGGAAGTATTCGAGCTGGCGGAGTTGATTTCTCGCCTACCCAACCTCACTTTAAGAGGGTTGATGTCGATTCCTGCCAACGTGTCTGACTACGAATCACAACTCCGTGAATTTCAGAAGTTGGCTACGTTGAAGCAAACACTCGAAGCACAGTTCCCAGAAATCGATACATTATCAATGGGAATGAGTGGTGATATGACCGCTGCAATCGAAGCTGGTAGTACAATGGTTCGTATTGGAACCGCTATTTTCGGCGCACGAGACTACAGCTAAATCAACAAAACGCTCACTCGCGACATAAGTTATGTCGTCAATCGTTAGAGCGTAAATGCGCAATCATCTTACTCGCCAATAGGAGCAGTAAGTAACAGCGGTGCCATTATACACCTGAGCGCACAACAAATTCTAAATATCATGATGGAAATCAGACAAATGGAACATAAAAAAATCGCCTTCATTGGTGCTGGCAACATGGTGAGAGCCATTGTTTCAGGCTTGGTTGCTAACGGATACCCAGCGCAAAACATTACTGCAACGGCTCCTTCAGAGGCTCGTCGCCTTCTGCTAGAACAAGATTTTGGCATCCGTACCACCAGCGATAACATCCAAGCTGCGACCGAGGCGGATGTGGTGGTATTGTCTGTGAAACCGCAAATGATGGCGGATGTCTGTAAACCACTGCAATCGATCGATTTCACTAATAAACTGGTGATTTCTATTGCCGCAGGCATCAACTGTTCTCGATTGGATGATATGCTAGCCACCAAATTGAACTTGGTTCGTGTTATGCCAAATACGCCATCGCAACTTGGGTTGGGTATGAGTGGATTATTCGCACCAATTCATGTAACCGAGCACGACAAAGCTTTTGCCGCAGAGTTAATGGAAGCGGTCGGTAAAGTATGTTGGGTTGAGCAAGAGTCAGGTATCAATAATGTGATTGCCGCTGCGGGCAGTGCTCCAGCATACTTCTTCCTGTTTATGGAAGCGATGCAAGCAGAAGCGATTGCGCAAGGCTTTGATAAAGAGAGCGCTCGACTATTGGTTCAGCAAGCTGCATTGGGCGCCGCCAGTATGGTGGTGAGCAACCCAGAAACTGAGCTATCGACCCTGCGTGAGAACGTAACATCGAAAGGTGGGACAACAGCAGAAGCACTGCGTACATTCAACGAACATCAACTTTCAGATATTGTCGCTAAAGCCATGCAAGCTGCTGTGGCTCGCGCGGAAGAAATGGAAAAACTGTTTTAATTATTTGGATGAACTCCGTTTAGTATCATCCATCACTTGTTAAGGGTACCTTATGAATTCAATGAGTTTTCTCATCTCAACCCTATTTGACCTGTACATCATGGTCGTAATTTTGCGAATTTGGTTGCAAGCTGCGCGCGCAGACTTCTACAACCCATTCTCGCAATTCATAGTAAAAGCGACTCAGCCGGTCATTGGTCCATTACGCCGCGTTATCCCTTCCGTG
Source organism: Vibrio sp. V42_P2S4T144 (assembly GCF_009904715.1). Classification (NCBI taxonomy): domain Bacteria; kingdom Pseudomonadati; phylum Pseudomonadota; class Gammaproteobacteria; order Vibrionales; family Vibrionaceae; genus Vibrio; species Vibrio sp. V42_P2S4T144. Next base: position 7,824 of record NZ_WXWS01000446.1, read on the forward strand.
GGGAATATTGACCTAGCAACCGTGTTGTTTGCCTACGTGTTGTGTGTGCTTAAATTTGTCGTGCTTATCCTAATAGCTTCGAACGGTTCCGTCTCTTTCAGCGCTGACTTCTTATTCTTGGGCTTATTATCATTAATCAAAGCCGCAGGTGGCCTATTGTTCTGGGTACTATTGATCCGTGCAATTTTGAGCTGGGTAAGCCAAGGCCGCAGCCCTATCGAGTACGTATTCCATCAACTGACCGAGCCAATGTGCGCTCCAATCCGTCGTATTCTTCCGGCTATTGGTGGTCTTGATTTAAGCGTACTGGTGTTATTTATCGGCTTGCAGTTCGCGAACTTCTTAATGGGCGATATCATTGGTCCAATTTGGTTCCAGCTATAATGTCAGCTGCAGTTTGGCAAGATGGTGAGGACATCATCCTGAAGCTCTATATTCAACCTAAAGCTAGCCGCGATAAAATCGTTGGCTTGCATGGTGAAGAGCTAAAAATCGCCATTACTGCTCCACCTGTCGATGGCAAAGCTAATGCACACCTAACTAAGTTCTTAGCCAAGCAGTTTAAAATCGCTAAGGGCTTGGTTCACATAGAAAAAGGTGAATTAGGACGGCACAAACAAATTCGGATAGAATCGCCTACCCAGATACCGACAGAAATTAAAGCCATCTTATGATGGCTTTTTATTTACGATTTTGTACCACACTTACTAATACCAACGACTGAGTACGCATTTTTTACCCCCTGACCAAGGTAAAATTGCAGCTTTGGTTGTTTTATAACAAGTGCTTTAAGGAAGTAACAATGAGCAAATGGATTACCGCATTACTGATTAGCCTGTTGTCGTTACCAAGCTTCGCCGATCAGTTTAAAAATATGAAAGATATCGAAGTACACTATGTCGCGTTTAACTCAACATTCCTAACACCCAAAGTCGCACGTAGCTACGATATCAAACGTAATGGATACCTCGCTGTGGTTAATATTAGCGTGTTAGATAGAGCTTCATTGGGTAAGCCAGCATTAGAAGCAAAAATTGCTGGACGCGCGAAGAACCTTATCGGCCAAACTCAGACCTTGACCTTTCGTGAAGTCAAAGAAGGCAATGCGATATACTATTTAGCCGAACTACCAATTACCCACGAAGAAACTTTTACTTTCGATATTGACGTAAAAGCTGGAAACAAAGGCTCAGGTAAGCTTAAATTCACCCAGAAGTTTTATGTTGAAGAGTAATTGGGTTGTGATGTTCCAAAAGCTTTTGGATCTAAGCAGGCTAAAAACCACTTATTAGTTAAAGAATATCTAGAGGAGAACGATTTGTTCTCCTCTATCACTATTAAAAGAGATTCCCATGAAAAAAATTGTGCTAGCAACTGGTAACCAAGGCAAAGTTCGTGAAATGGCAGATTTGTTGTCTGACTTCGGCTTTGAAGTATTAGCGCAAAGTGAATTCAATGTATCGGAAGTAGCTGAAACG
>NZ_WXWS01000363.1:0-9242 GCF_009904715.1 Vibrio sp. V42_P2S4T144
GCTCTGCCATGGGTAGCGCATGCCGCAATCCGAAAGCAGTGGCCGGATACAGTAAAAGTTTTTTTGACGGAGCATCAACCAGAAGCCATTTGGAATGGCAACGAACTGTTAGATAAAAACGGGTTCGTTTTTGATGGAGATGTTGCTCTGTTGCAAGAAGAAAAAGTGAAGCTGTACGGACCCAAAGATAGCGGGCCGGAAGTCTTACAGACTTACCGTGATTTGAGTCCTAAGTTTCAGCAATTGGGTTTAGCGATATCGTCTCTGGTATTAAACGAGCGACGAGCTTGGCAAATCATCCTTGATAACGGTATTCGATTAGAGCTCGGAAAAGAGTCTCTTCTTGAGCGTATAGAGCGCTTTTTTAAGCTCTATAACAAGCTTGGCAGTGACACGCAAAGAATCAGTTATATCGATCTTAGGTACGATACAGGAGCCGCAGTTGGTTGGTTTCCTGAACAAGAGTTAGAAGAGAGTACAGATGACTAAGGCCGCTGATGACAACATTATTGTTGGTCTTGATATAGGCACTGCAACCGTATCGGCTCTAGTGGGTGAGGTTTTACCAGACGGTCAAATTAATATTATTGGCGCAGGTAGTAGCCCCTCACGCGGCATGGATAAAGGTGGCGTGAATGATTTGGAGTCGGTTGTAAAATCAGTACAACGTGCAATTGATCAAGCTGAATTAATGGCAGAGTGCCAGATCAGCCGAGTCTTCATTTCGTTGTCTGGTAAGCATATCGCAAGCCGAATTGAAAAAGGTATGGGCACGATTTCTGATGAAGAGGTGTCTCAAGAAGACATGGATCGCGCTATCCATACCGCAAAATCGATTAAAATCGGTGATGAACAGCGAATTCTTCATGTGATCCCGCAAGAGTTCACCATTGATTACCAAGAAGGAATCAAAAATCCGCTTGGTTTATCTGGGGTAAGAATGGAAGTGAGTGTCCACCTTATCTCATGCCATAATGACATGGCACGCAACATTATTAAGGCGGTAGAACGCTGCGGCCTTAAAGTAGAACAACTCGTATTTTCTGGGCTTGCTGCTAGTAATGCAGTAATCACCGAGGATGAAAGAGAGCTTGGAGTTTGTGTGGTTGATATTGGTGCCGGCACGATGGATGTGGCCATCTGGACTGGCGGTGCGTTACGTCACACAGAAGTATTTTCGTACGCAGGAAATGCTGTAACCAGTGATATTGCTTTTGCTTTTGGCACGCCAGTGAGCGATGCTGAAGAAATAAAAGTCAAATATGGCTGTGCTTTGAGTGAACTGGTCAGTAAGGATGACACGGTTAATGTACCAAGCGTAGGTGGACGACCATCACGTAGCCTGCAACGTCAAACGTTGTCAGAAGTGATTGAGCCACGCTACTCTGAGCTTATGGGACTGGTTAACCAAACTATCGACTCTGTACAAGCAAAATTGCGCGAAGAGGGTATCAAGCACCATCTGGCTGCGGGAGTTGTACTCACCGGCGGTGCTGCGCAAATGGACGGAGTGGTAGAATGTGCGGAACGCGTATTCCGCAATCAAGTAAGGGTCGGCAAACCGCTCGAAGTCAGCGGATTAACTGACTATGTAAAAGAGCCGTACCATTCTACGGCAGTTGGATTACTTCATTACGCAAGAGACATGCAGTCTAGCGACGATAGCGATTATAATGAACCTAAACGCTCATCTGTAACTGGCTTTTTCGATAAATTGCGTAACTGGATACAAAAAGAGTTTTAACCTGAGTTGCAGGATAAACGGAGACAACACATGTTTGAACCGATGATGGAAATGTCTGACGATGCAGTAATCAAGGTCGTTGGGGTTGGTGGCGGCGGTGGTAACGCCGTTGAACACATGGTGCGTGAATCCATCGAAGGTGTGGAATTCATCAGCGTCAACACTGATGCGCAAGCACTTCGTAAGACAAGCGTTGGCAATGTTATTCAGATCGGTGGTGATATCACTAAAGGTCTGGGTGCAGGTGCTAATCCACAGGTTGGCCGTGACGCAGCTCTCGAAGACAGAGATCGAATTAAAGATTCCCTGACTGGCGCCGATATGGTGTTTATCGCAGCTGGTATGGGTGGCGGTACCGGTACTGGTGCAGCGCCTGTTATTGCTGAAGTGGCTAAAGAGCTTGGCATTCTAACAGTAGCGGTAGTAACTAAACCGTTTAGTTTTGAAGGTAAAAAGCGTTTGGCATTTGCTGAGCAAGGTATCGATGAGCTGTCTAAGCATGTTGACTCTTTGATCACGATTCCAAACGAAAAGCTACTTAAAGTACTTGGTCGTGGTGTAACACTACTAGAAGCTTTTGCAAGCGCTAACGATGTTCTTAAGAATGCCGTTCAAGGTATTGCTGAGCTAATTACTCGCCCTGGCATGATCAACGTCGACTTTGCGGACGTAAGAACTGTAATGTCTGAAATGGGTCACGCAATGATGGGTAGCGGCATCGCCAAAGGTGAAGACCGAGCTGAAGAAGCGGCTGAAATGGCAATTTCTAGCCCACTTCTGGAAGACATCGATCTAGCGGGCGCTCGTGGTGTTCTTGTCAATATTACTGCTGGTCTGGATATGCGTCTTGACGAGTTTGAGACGGTTGGTAATACAGTGAAGGCATTCGCTTCTGACAATGCGACTGTTGTTATCGGTACTTCTCTAGACCCTGATATGACTGACGAAATCCGCGTAACAGTTGTAGCGACAGGTATTGGTAATGAGAAAAAGCCAGATATCACGCTAGTTGCGGGTGGTAAAGCTAAAGTGGCACCGACGCCGCAAGCTCAACCACAGCAACAAGCAGCGGCAACGCAAGCTGAAGAAAAACCGGCACAGACCTTGCAAAATAATCAAGTGCAAGAGAAGCCACAGGTAACTCCTCAGCCGACAAACACTGCTCCTTCTTCTCCAGCTTCGTCGAGCCAAAGTTCTGCGGCTCCAAAGCAAGAAAAGGAAAGTGGTTATTTAGATATACCGGCATTTTTGCGTCGTCAGGCTGATTAATCTTTAACCCATAAATTTGACATGGCTCAAAATTATGGTAGCATTCACGGTCGACGTTACAGACGGCCGTGTTTTGTAGCAAATTTTTGAGAGGCAAGCAGATGATCAGACAACGTACTCTGAAAGAAATAGTGAAAACAACTGGTGTGGGTCTCCACTCTGGTCGTAAAGTCACACTTACTCTGCGCCCGGCTGCTGCAAATACAGGTATCATTTACCGTCGTACAGATGTAAATCCACCTGTAGATTTTCCAGCTGATCCAGCTTCGGTTCGTGACACCATGCTTTGTACTGCATTGGTAAACGATGAAGGTGTGCGTATTTCAACTGTTGAGCACTTGAATGCGGCACTTGCTGGTATGGGCATCGATAACATTGTTGTCGAAGTAGACGCACCTGAAATTCCGATCATGGATGGTAGTGCAAGCCCATTTGTATACTTGCTACAACAAGCAGGTATCGAAACGCAAAATGCGCCAAAACGCTTCATCCGTATCAAAAAGCCAGTTCGTTTTGAAGATGGTGATAAATGGGCAGAATTTGTACCATTTAACGGCTTCCGTATGGACTTCGAAATTGAGTTTAATCACCCAGCGATTGAATCAGACGAGCAACGTTTGCTGTTTGATTTCTCGTCAAAAGGCTTTGTTCGTGAGATTTCTCGAGCACGTACGTTTGGCTTTATGCGTGATATCGAATATCTACAATCTCAAAACCTAGTTTTGGGTGGTAGTTTTGACAATGCTATCGTTTTGGATGATTACCGTATTCTTAATGAAGAAGGTCTACGCTTTGAAAATGAGTTTGTGACTCACAAAGTGTTGGATGCGATTGGTGACCTTTACATGTGTGGCCACCCAATCATTGGTGAATTCCGTGCCTTTAAATCTGGCCACGGTTTAAATAACCAACTGTTACGTGCTGTTCTTGCAGATCAGGAAGCGTGGGAGTGGACTACATTCGAAGAAGAAGTCGGCTCACCAGTAGCATTCGCAGAACCAAATATGGTGCTTGCGTAAATACTTGGCATTAGAATTAATAAAAAACCAGGCTTATGCCTGGTTTTTTGCTATTTGGCTTTAATCTTCTACTTATCAATAACATTCAAGCTTTCAGCATATTGAAATAACGTTCACTTACGATCTTCCTTTTCTGCCATATCGGCTAATCGTTTTAAACGCTCTTGAATTTTAGGTGGCGCCATGTCGGCAATCGTCATTAATGACTTTGCTGCAGATTCTGTTAGTGGTGGACGCTTAGGTCTGTCGTCTTGTTGAAAGCGGTTTCTATATAGTGAAGGATTGATCCTCACTTCAACGCTCATCAGCTTGGCAAAGCCTTGAGTACGAAGTTTATTTAGGATCATGAGGCGATCGTAATCGATCTTCATTTTGATTGCGGCACTAGAGACATCGATCAATAGATGGCCGTTACGAACATTCGCTACTCGGCAATGATCGGCCGTCCCCATGGGTAAGACCTCTTGCAAAGCTTGGTTAAGCTGTAAGATTTCTCCAGCATGTTCTTGAATCTGCTTGAACTGTGACTCAGCAATAACATCTTCAGTCGAGGTTGGACGGTGATCACGCATAGGTAAAATCTAATTTTGTTGAGATATAGCTATTCTAGAGCAGCTTTCTATCAAGGTATAGTTTACATTAACGTCTTTAGCTTCAGTTTTACAATGTAGCAAGGTAAAAAGCAAAGTTTGCTCTGGATGGATTACACATATTGCGGTATGCAATATCGGCTAATCAGTCACCACTTTAAGTAAAAACTTCAGAGTGCTTCAAACAAATACGTCTATTTATGGTTGTATCGATTAAAAATCCTTACACTAAGCCACATTGTTTCAAAACTTAGCCTTGAAATATGGATGTTTGAACTCAATATCTTTGATAAATGATTTATCTCAGTATTCTTAGTTCCAAACTGGCAGAGACTGAAGGCATTATGAGTAGATCGGGAACGGTCTGAATAAAGAGAGATTCACGAAAAATGATAACTAAGCTACTGACAAAAGTGATTGGCAGTCGCAACGACCGAACACTGCGCCGCCTTAGAAAAATTGTAAAAGAAATTAATAACTATGAGCCAACATTCGAGGCTCTAAGTGATGAAGAGTTAAAAGCAAAGACGGTTGAATTCCGTGAGCGCCTAGAGAAAGGTGAAACTCTTGATAAACTACTTCCAGAAGCTTTTGCTACGGTTCGTGAAGCATCTAAGCGTGTCTACGGTATGCGCCACTTCGACGTCCAGCTTATCGGCGGTATGGTTCTAAATGCGGGTCAAATCGCTGAAATGCGTACGGGTGAAGGTAAAACGCTGACGGCAACGCTTCCTGCTTACCTAAATGCCCTGGCTGGTAAAGGCGTTCACATTGTAACAGTGAACGATTATCTAGCTAAACGTGATGCAGAGACAAACCGCCCTCTATTTGAATTTTTAGGTATGACTGTTGGCGTAAACGTGCCAAACATGCCTCCTCAAGAGAAAAAAGAAGCGTACCAAGCTGACATCTTGTACGGAACGAACAATGAATTTGGTTTTGACTACCTTCGTGACAATATGGCTTTCCGTAGCGAAGATCGCGTACAACGTGAACGCTTCTTTGCAGTTGTCGATGAGGTGGACTCAATCCTAATTGATGAAGCTCGTACCCCTTTAATCATTTCTGGTCCTGCTGAAGATAGCTCTGAGCTATACACCCGAATCAACCTTTTGATCCCGCATCTTAAAAAGCAAGACAAAGAAGACTCTGAAGAATATCGTGGTGATGGTCACTACACTGTTGATGAGAAATCAAAGCAAGTATACCTCACAGAAACGGGCCAAGAGTACGTTGAAGAACTGTTGGTGAAAAATGGTCTTATGGAAGAGGGTGACACACTTTACTCTCCGACTAACATCAGCATGTTACATCACGTGAATGCCGCTTTGCGTGCTCATGTGTTGTTTGAGCGCAACGTTGATTACATCGTTACTGACGAAGGTGAAGTAGTAATTGTTGATGAACATACTGGTCGTACAATGCCAGGTCGTCGTTGGTCTGAAGGTCTTCACCAAGCAGTAGAAGCGAAAGAAGGCGTTAAGATTCAAAACGAAAACCAAACTTTGGCTTCGATTACCTTCCAGAACTACTTCCGCTTATACGAAAAACTGTCTGGTATGACAGGTACTGCGGATACTGAAGCGTTTGAGTTCCAATCTATTTATGGCTTGGAAACGGTGGTTATCCCAACCAACAAACCAATGATTCGTAACGATATGCCGGATGTGGTGTACCGTACCGAAGCTGAGAAGTTTGCTGCAATCATTGAAGATATCAAAGAGCGCGTTGCGAAAGGTCAGCCAACATTGGTTGGTACAGTATCGATTGAAAAATCAGAACTTCTTTCTAACGCATTGAAGAAAGCGAAGATCAAACACAACGTATTGAATGCGAAATTCCATGAAAAGGAAGCGGAAATTGTTGCTGAAGCGGGTATGCCTGGTGCGGTAACTATCGCGACCAACATGGCCGGTCGTGGTACGGACATTGTGCTTGGCGGTAGTTGGCAATCAAAAGTGGAAGCTTTGGAGAACCCAACTCAAGAACAAATCGATGCGATTAAAGCAGAGTGGAAAGTGGTACATGATCAAGTACTAGATGCTGGTGGTCTACACATCATTGGTACTGAGCGCCACGAATCTCGCCGTATTGATAACCAGCTACGTGGTCGTTCTGGTCGTCAAGGAGATGCGGGTTCATCTCGCTTCTACCTATCTATGGAAGACTCTTTGTTACGTATTTTCACTTCTGATCGTATGGCGAGCCTTATCCAAAGTGGTATGGAAGAAGGTGAAGCAATTGAATCGAAAATGCTTTCTCGCTCAATTGAAAAAGCACAGCGTAAAGTGGAAGGTCGTAACTTTGATATCCGTAAGCAGCTACTAGAATACGATGATGTGGCGAACGATCAGCGTAAGGTTGTCTACGAGCTGCGCGACGAATTGATGAACGTTGAAGACATCAGCGGTATGATCGAGCAAAACCGTGAAGATGTGCTAACAGCGGTTATTGATGAGTACATCCCGCCACAATCCCTAGAAGATATGTGGGACGTTGAAGGTCTGCAAGAGCGCTTGAAAGCAGACTTCGATCTTGATGCGCCAGTGAAGCAATGGCTTGAAGAAGACGATAAGCTTTACGAAGAGGCGCTACGCGAGAAGATCATCAATCTAGCCGTTGAAGTGTACAAAGAGAAAGAGGAAGTGGTGGGTGCGCAAGTACTTCGTAACTTCGAGAAATCGGTTATGCTTCAAACGTTGGATACGCTTTGGAAAGAGCACTTGGCAGCAATGGATCACTTGCGTCAGGGTATTCACTTACGCGGCTATGCGCAGAAGAACCCGAAACAGGAATACAAGCGTGAATCGTTTGAACTGTTTGAAGGTCTACTAGAAGCGCTGAAAACTGATGTGATTACTGTTCTATCTCGCGTTCGAGTCCAGCAACAAGAAGAAGTTGAACGTATGGAAGAGCAACGTCGTGCGCAAGCTGAAGAAGCCGCTCGTCGTGCTCAAGCGCAACACGCAGCAGCACAAAACCCTCTTTCTGAAGGTGAAGAATCTGAAGAAGGTTCAAGTCAGCCAATGGTACGTGATGAACGTAAAGTAGGTCGCAATGAGCCTTGCCCTTGTGGTAGTGGTAAGAAGTATAAACAGTGCCACGGCAAGATCGACTAACGTATTAGTCAGATAATTTTTTAAAGAGTCGCCTAGGCGGCTCTTTTTTTAAGCAAATTCTGTGGCTGTCGAATTTCATAAGTTTTGATAGCATCGGATAGTTTTAGAGATGCAAAGACCGTTGAAGTGTAACGGCTTGAGAGTTAGGAACCCCTATGAAAAGAATTCACATAGTCGCGGCTATTATTTTTAACCAAGACAAATCAAAAATTTTTATTACAAAGCGTCCAGACGACAAGCATAAAGGCGGGTTTTGGGAGTTTCCCGGCGGGAAAGTCGAGTCAGGAGAAAGTATTGAACATGCTCTAGCAAGAGAACTTGAAGAAGAAGTAGGAATTGAAGTTACTGAGCAAGCCCTTTTCGAGCATTTGGAATATGACTATCCAGACAAATCACTTAAGTTTGATTTTATTACGGTATCTAAGTTCAGTAATGAGCCTTACGGCCGAGAAGGTCAAGAAGGTCGCTGGGTTGAGATAAGAGAATTGGGTAACTATGCCTTTCCTGAAGCGAACGTGCCTATCTTGGAGCGTGTCGTAAAAGAGTTCGCTTAAGCCTGATGAACTTGCTTGTGGTAACCACGGTATGTTGTTAGTTTAAACAGATTAAGCGAAACGAGAGAACGAGAGCAAACCTCGTTATCCAGAGAAGGAGAGAAAGCGCAATGGTTCGTATTGCAATCGCAGGAGCAGCAGGCCGAATGGGCCGTAATTTGGTTAAAGCTTCACACCTTAACCCAGAGGCGACAGTGAGCGCGGGATCAGAACGACCTGAGTCCTCACTTGTCGGTGTCGATATCGGTGAACTTTGTGGTGAAGGCAAATTCGATGTGTTCTTAACGGATGATCTTGCTAAAGACGTCGATAATTTTGATGTAATCATCGATTTTACTGCCCCAGTAAGTACGTTGGCGAATCTTGAACTGTGTAAGAAGCATGGAAAGAGTATTGTGATTGGGACGACTGGTTTCAGTGATGCAGAGCGTGAACTAATTGACGAAGCCGCTAAGCAAGTGCCTGTTGTCATGGCTCCTAACTACTCTGTTGGTGTGAACCTAGTATTTAAGCTTCTTGAGAAAGCAGCCAAAGTGATGGGCGACTACTGTGATGTTGAGATTGTCGAAGCACATCATCGTCATAAAGTTGATGCTCCTTCTGGTACCGCTATCGGGATGGGCGAAGCCATTGCTGGTGCGATGGGCAACAAGCTGAATGATGTAGCTGTCTATGCGCGAGAAGGTATCACAGGTGAACGTACTAAAGATGAGATCGGCTTTGCTACAATTCGCGCTGGCGATATTGTCGGTGAGCACACAGCCATGTTTGCTGATATTGGGGAACGAGTGGAGATAACGCACAAAGCGACCGATCGTATGACGTTTGCTAATGGCGCCGTCAAGGCCGCTGTTTGGTTGAGTGCCAAACCAGCGGGCTTTTATACCATGACAGATGTTTTGGGATTGAATGAACTCTAAATACATAATTATTCGCCGGCGGTAGCC
>NZ_WXWS01000419.1:0-9068 GCF_009904715.1 Vibrio sp. V42_P2S4T144
CAGCTATCTCGAGCAGTAGACTGGCGCTAGCCAGAGAGTCTGACTTTGAGGGGGGCATTCTACATGAACTTTGGATTCTGCCACCGCAAAGCTGATATTGAATTTGATGGAGATGGATAATGAACGACAGTTGGGCTAATTTCTTTCCTTACTTTGCTGGAGCTTTTAAGCTTATTGTATTAGGGATAGGAGCCTACTTAGCCATTAAATGGCATTTTGACGAAGAGCGAAGGGTAAGAGAAGCGGAAGGTGTAGTGTTTGATAACCCAAGTCTCATGAAAAAGTTTGCGAAGACGCTAACTCTGCCATTCCTTTTGTGTCTTCTAGTTCTTCTTGTTATATATGCTACCAACTGGTTCCTGTACTGACAGCGTTATTGTTTGTTGTAGTAAAGTTGAATGCTGCCACCTCTGAGAGTCGAGCCGTAGTTGAAGTTAACGCCTATGCCGAAATTGTCTAACCAATCAAAGGGCTTTGGTGCATAAAATAGCCATCCTATAGAAGCTTCGTAGTAATGCGGACTTCCCAGTTCATCGCTTAAATCATGCGAAAGGTCGACTCTTTTAATCCCGGTAAATAAAGCTTGCTCACCGTGATAAATATTGTAGTAACCGGTGATTTCATTAGATAGGTACCAACCTTTAGGGTTGCCTATATTGCCGTTATTTGCGCTTCCCCAGCTGTGCCCAATGAATGAATTCAATGTCGAACTGGCATGCCATTTCCCCCAACTTGTGGGAGATGTGTATTTGGCTTTAATGGATGGTTGAACTATTGCCGCCCATGCTGAAACGTTAACGGCACGGCCGTCTAGGATTCTTCCAATGATGGAGGAAAGTTTATTATCGGTAGAGAATGAGTTTTCATAACGCATAAGGTGAGTCGTCGTTCTGGTGCTAAGGGTGACGTTTTCACTTGCTTTGTATAGATACCCATAACCAATCGATGCACCGTATGTCCTTTCCTTGAGAAGATCCTTACTTGTGCCGAATAGTTTGAGATCATTCTCTGTTTGTATCGTAAATGCCTTAAACGACAGCTCATGTAAGTCCTCGCTGCCCTCTATATTAAAGTTAGTCGTGTAAGGGAGAACATATACGGATTTGCTTCTCCGTTCATTGATCGATTCATCAGTCCCGAACTCTGGGTTGGCGGTATCAAATAATGCATTCGGATCAAAGTCGCCAATACCAAACGCAATTGCGTCAGTGTCGGACAGCAAAACCGCGATAGAAAAACGTTGTTGGAGAAGGTTGCTAATTTCCTTATCTAGTGGATCCGCTTGAGCTGTGTTAGGAAGAGAGAGTAGGAGAGCGAGCGAAACGACTCGCCACTCCACTGAGGCGAAGTTGGGTTGGAACATTTTGGCTCTTTCAAATGGTTCATGCATGGAGTTTTTGGACGTACCGGTACGCTAACATTAGTTTAATCGTTGAATGGTCGGTGTAACTTTGAGAAATCTATGTTTTCTCATATTGATATGAAAAAGTTCCTTAAACGAGTTTAGCTTCAATGTGTATGCTGCACCAGATTTGTTTAGCAACATCATTCTTTTCTGAAGATGTAGCAAGACTTTGTGACTAGGTTGCATTATTTTCTTTAATGCGTCTATTGAGAGGAAAATAGCAAACTTTTTTATTGCCTTGGCGCTCAAGAAAATCTGAATCGTTCACTGTGCTACTGGTTAACTTCGAAAACTTGTAAGCATCCTGTCTGCCAACATCACGACTAATATCCTCACGGAGTAACCCTAAATACGTCAGATAAACAATGGTTTTTTTGAGCTTTAGAAGAAATGTTCGGACCTTTGCATATTCCGCGGTGGTGCTCAATCCAAGAACTGTGTTTTGTATGTGTTCTCAGTAAATCATTGAGTCGATCTATTCTTCAAAATGTGGTCCCTTTTAATTCACTTTCTGTTACATATTTTTCGTTTTGAAAGAGCATTTTAATTTGCATCTTTTGAAAAGATCTCTTTGTTAAATTTTGTATAAAATCAACTAATTGTTGAAATTAGAACCCTTGTCAAAAAGTCATTAGATTTCATGTTGAATAGCCTCTTTTACCTAATAGTATACTCTATTTGTTTGATATAATTTCCGGCAGTTTGTATACCATAAATAAAGAGAGTCTATTCATGTTCCAGAACTTAACGATCAAGCAGAAGATAGTGATTCCGCTGTCATTGATTATTGGATTGTTTATTGTGAGCTCTGTATTAAACGTTATGACAAGTTGGAAGCAATCTGAATTGAGTGAGACACTCAACGAACAGATCGTGCCGAACTTATTAACGATTGAAGATGCTTATCGCGATCTTTACCAAGCAACATCTGCAATCCAAGGTGTTGCACTTTCTGATACTCAAAACGATATTGATCATCACATCGGTGAATACAAAGACAACGCCTACAAAGCACTGCCACGTATGGAACAAATGATTGAGCTATCACAAGCCGGTGTGATGCCTTCTACACATGGTAATGAAGTTCGAACGCTTGTCTCTTTGGGTGAAAAGTGGTTAGCAAGTTATGAGGCGATGCTACGTTTACCTCAATCTCAATGGCGTGGTTACTACAATGAGCACAAACATACCTTTGAAGACCAATTTATCGAGGTTAGAGCGCAGCTTAACGTTGTAAAAGATGCAATAGAAGAAAAGCAAAGCCAATTGAAGGACGAAATATCAGCGGCTGCAACAAGAGCAGAACTCATTCTTGAGGCTGGCATTGTGATTGTTATTTTTGCCGCTATCGCGATGGCTTTTTTGTTGTTACAAACGGTTGTGAAGCCTATCAATGATATTAAAAATGCGATGACAGAAATTGCGTCCGGTGAAGGTGATCTAAGTCAGCGAATCGATGTAAAAACACAAGACGAAATTGGCAATTTAGCAGACGCATTTAACCAGTTCGTGTCCAAAATTCAAATGACAGTCGCTCAGGTAATTGAAAGCTCAAATACCTTACGTAACGAAATGGCAAATCTTAGCTCGTTGACCACGACCATCGCGAACTCGACCGTTTCTCAGCAAAAAGATAGCGAGGCGGTAGCGGCGGCAGTGCATGAAATGCAAGTCACCAGCAGAAATGTAAGCGATAGCGCTAACGAAGCTGCGGTTGCGAGCCAAACAGCGAATGATGAACTTACCAATACCAATGTTATTTTGGATCAAACGGTTAGCTCAATTCGTAGCCTCGCAAGTGAAATCGAAAGCGCAAGCCACGTCATTAACACATTGGATCATGATGTGAGTAACATTGCGTCCGTACTGGATGTAATTCGTGGTATTGCCGAGCAAACAAACTTATTAGCGCTTAACGCAGCCATTGAAGCGGCTCGCGCTGGAGAGCAAGGGCGAGGCTTTGCTGTGGTAGCGGACGAGGTTCGTTCTTTAGCCAGTCGTACGCAACAGAGTACGGGAGAAATCCAAACCATGATTGAAAAGCTACAATCTGGTGCAGGACAAGCTGTAGAAGTGATGCGCGGTAGCCAAAATAGCAGTGATGAAACGATCAAGTCCGCTGGCCGAGCGAGTGAATCCCTTTCTGAAATCTTGAACGCGATTTCACGTATGAACGAGATGAATACACACATTGCAACGGCTGCGAGCCAGCAAAGTACAGTAAGTGACGAAGTAAATAGCAATGTACAAGGCATTGCAGACAGTAGCACTTCAATTGTGGAAATCGTAAACCAAGCGCAAGCTTCTTTAGCCATGTTGTCAGAGCAAACTCAACGTTTAGATCATCAGGTCAGTCAGTTCAAAGTATAAGCTTGAGAACAGCAGTCTCACTGATGAAATAACCCGCTTCTTAGCGGGTTATTTTTTAGATAAGTGGCGAACCTGACTTGTGAAATATCGACTATATTTACAATCCTTTCTCACTTTAGTTCGTATACCAGAGTGGCCAAAAACCCTAGACAGCAGTAACAAACTCTGTACAGCGTGATGATGCTTTTATCATCACTTTTGCTGCTTTTTAACCATTGTAATTGCTCACAGGAAAATGTGATTTCCAACCCAAAATCTTCAAATTTGAGAACTTCATAACACCTTTACCATAAACGTTTTTCGTAAGCGTATAGAACTGTAAATTTTGTTGTATGTACAACACTGGGTATTTATCATCCTAATTAATTTGTTCTGGATATACATCCGTTAGTCATTATTAAGTCATTCTAGAAGCTTTTAATAAGGAATCTTGAAGGCTTGTCGGTAGATAAGAGAGAAAAATTCATGAGACGTAAAACCACGCTATCTCTGCTGATTGCGTCGAGCCTTTTTGTGGTTGGATGTCAACCTAGCGAAGAAGGATCGAGCCAAGGTGGTGGTCCTGCGCCCGCAACCGAAGTAGAAGTGTTAACAGTGCTGCCAACGCGCCAAGCATTGACAGTAGAGTTGCCGGGTCGTAGCCGAGCATTCAAAGAAGCAGAAGTTCGTCCGCAAGTCACTGGCATTATTTCGGAGCGAAATTTTGTTGAAGGTGGCCTTGTTGAACAAGGGCAGTCGCTATATCAAATTGATGATTCATCATTTCAGGCGGATTTGCTGAGCGCTGAAGCGGAATTAATCCGTGCGCAAGCTGCGGCAGAGTCGACCTATGCCACGGTGAAGCGTTACAGAACCTTGATCACCAAAAAATCCATCAGCCAACAAGACTTGGATGAAGCAGAAGCGGCATACAAAGAAGCGAAAGCGCAGGTCCTAGTCGCAAAAGCCAAGATCAACACAGCAAAAATCAATTTAGATTACACGCAAGTCAAAGCTCCGATTAGCGGGGTGATCGGTAAATCGAGTGTGACAGCGGGAGCGTTGGTTACGGCTAACCAAGCTGCCAAATTAGCAACCATTCAGCAGCTTGACCCTATCAATGTTGATATTGTGCAATCATCCGCGCAACTGCTTCGTTTGAAAGCATCACTCTCCCAAGGCCATATGCAAGAAGATGACTCTGCGCAAGTTACATTGATGCTTGAAGATGGCAGCACTTACGAACACAAAGGCACAATGAAATTTACTGAGGTCAATGTGAACGAAAGTACGGGCAGCGTGACGCTTCGTGCCGAATTCCCAAACCCTGACGGTTTGTTGCTACCTGGAATGTTTGTTCGTGCGACGGTCATTACTGGTGTCGACCCTGATGCGATTCTAATACCACAAAATACGGTATCTCGTGATGCGACAGGTAAAGCGACAGTGATGACGGTTAATGGCGAGAACAAAGTGGAAGCGAAACCAGTGAAGACTGCCGAAGCGATCAATAGCCAATGGCGCATTATTGATGGTTTGAACGCGGGTGATAAAGTCATTACCGCCGGTTTACAAAAGGTAGGGCCAGGCAGTTCGGTAACTATCCAAAACGGTGAACAGGAGTAATCATGGCACGATTTTTTATCGATCGTCCGGTATTTGCTTGGGTTCTCGCGATTCTAACGATGTTGGCGGGGGTAATGTCATTATTCAATTTACCCGTCTCGCAATACCCAACGATTTCACCGACGACGATCACCATCAGTGCTCGCTATCCAGGTGCATCAGCAAAAACCGTTGAAGACTCGGTAACGCAGGTTATCGAGCAAAACATGACAGGATTAGATTACCTTCGCTACCTATCATCGAGCAGTGATGCATTTGGTAATGCGACAATTACCCTGACGTTTGATAGCGAAGCTGATCCTGATATCGCGCAAGTACAGGTGCAGAACAAACTGCAATTGGCATTGACTTCATTGCCGATGGAGGTACAAAACCAAGGTATTGTCGTCAATAAATCCAATACGGCATTTCTCATGGTTGTCGCAGTTTATTCTGAAGATCCTGACTTTACAGAAAACGATATCGGCGACTTTGTTGTAACGAATATTCAAGACCCGATAAGTCGTGTAACTGGCGTAGGACAAGTGCAGGCGTTTGGTGCGCAGTATGCAATGCGAGTTTGGCTGGACCCTTTTAAGCTTACGCAGTTCAACTTGACCGCGATCGACGTAGCAAATGCAATCAGTGAACAGAACGCGCAAGTTTCTTCCGGTCAACTTGGTGCGGCACCTGCGCAGGAGGGTCAGTTGTTGAATGCTACGATTTCTTCTGCAAGTCGTTTGAGCAGTGTAGAAGAGTTCCAAGACATCATTCTTAAGTCCGACGCCAGTGGTTCGAATGTTTATTTGAAAGATGTAGCTCGCGTTGAGCGTGGTGCAGAAAGTTATGATATTCGAGGCCAATATAATGGCTTCCCAGCATCGGGGTTAGGTATTTCATTAGGTACTGGCGCAAACGCGCTTGAGACAGCCAATGCGGTAAAAGAGCGCTTAGAACAACTGAGTGCAACGTTCCCAGAAGGGTTGCAGATTGCTTACCCATTTGAAACAACGCCATTCGTCAAAGCCTCGATTCAAGAAGTGGTTAAAACGCTATTAGAAGCCATTCTTCTTGTGTTCTTAATCATGTACCTGTTCTTGCAGAACTTCCGTGCGACGATCATTCCAACGATCGCAGTGCCTGTCGTATTGCTCGGAACCTTCGCTATTTTGTACGCGACTGGATTTAGTGTAAACACGTTAACCATGTTCGCGATGGTTCTGGCTATCGGTTTGCTGGTGGATGATGCCATCGTTGTGGTAGAAAACGTCGAGCGTGTGATGCATGAAGATGGTTTAGAGCCCAAAGAAGCGACCAAAAAATCGATGGGACAGATTACTGGTGCCCTGATTGGTGTCGGTTTGACGCTTTCAGCGGTATTCGTCCCTATGGCGTTTATGTCTGGTTCTACCGGGGTTATTTACCGTCAGTTTTCAATAACTATTGTGGCGGCTATGACGCTTTCCGTTTTGGTTGCGATAATTCTGACTCCAGCATTGTGTGCTACGTTGCTGAAAAAAGGCGATGCTGAGCTTCTAGAGAAGAAAGGCTTCTTTGGCTGGTTTAACCGCAAGTTTGATGCGATGACAGCAGGCTATGAAACCGGCGTTGCCAAACTTCTAAAACGCACAGGTCGCATGTTGGTTGTATTTTTGGCAATGAGTGCAGGTGCTGGCTGGTTATTTATGAACCTTCCAACGTCATTTTTGCCAGATGAAGACCAAGGCACAGTATTCTCAATGGCTATTTTGCCGCCTAACTCAACACAAGAACAGACGGAAAAAACACTTGAGAAAATGCGTGACTTTTACCTAGTAGACGAAAAAGACAATGTAAAGTCTGTCTTCTCCGTTGCTGGATTTAGTTTCGCAGGCCAAGGCCAAAACATGGGGATGGCATTTATCGGTCTGAAAGATTGGTCTGAGCGTGAAGCGCCTGGCGCTGATGCGGCTTCCATTACGGGCCGAGCGATGGGGTACTTCTCTACCATTAAAGAAGCTTTGGTGTTTGCGTTCGCCCCTCCAGCGATTCAAGAGCTAGGTAACTCGACAGGTTTCGATTTCTATCTCCAAGACTCGTTGAATAAAGGGCACGATGCATTAGTTGCGGCTCAAGGGCAACTTCTGGGCATGGCAGCACAAAACCCGAAACTTGTCGGTGTTCGTCCAAACGGTCAGGCAGATGCGCCAATGTACAAAGTGAACATTGACCACGTCAAACTTCGTGCTTTGGATGTCAGTATCAATGACGTAAACCAAATCCTGTCAGCTGCATGGGGCGGGGCTTACATTAACGATTATATTGATCGCGGTCGTGTGAAGAAAGTGATGGTGCAAAGTGATGCGGAATACCGCATGCAGCCAAAAGACTTCGATTCATGGTACGTACGCAACGCTAAGGGAGAGATGGTGCCTTTCTCTGCTTTTGCGAGTGGCGAGTGGACATATGGTTCTCCTCTTTTGCAGCGCTTTGATGGTTTGCCAGCAATGAATATTCAAGGCGGTGCAGCTCCTGGTGTAAGTACTGGTGAAGCCATGGAAGAAATTGAAGCAATGGTAGAAAAGCTACCAGAAGGTTTCACGGTGAACTGGAATGGTATTTCGTATGAAGAGCGCCTTTCCGGAAACCAAGCGCCGATGCTATATGCGCTATCTATCCTTGTCGTATTCTTAGTTCTTGCCGCTTTGTATGAAAGTTGGTCAGTACCTTTCGCCGTGGTGTTAGTTGTTCCTCTTGGTGTGCTTGGTGCTGTGCTTGCGGTAATGACGCGCAGTATGGATAACGATGTGTTCTTCCAGGTGAGCTTATTAACTACGGTCGGCTTGGCAACCAAAAACGCCATTCTGATTGTTGAGTTTGCAAAGGACTACTATGAGAAAGGCGCTGGGCTTATCGAAGCAACCTTACATGCTGTTCGCGTTCGTCTGCGCCCAATTATCATGACATCGCTTGCTTTTGGTTTGGGTGTGGTACCACTTGCTATCAGTTCAGGTGTGGGATCGGCAGGTCAAAACGCAGTAGGTACCGGCGTACTTGGTGGCATGATCAGTGCCACGATATTGGGTATATTCTTCGTCCCAATCTTCTTTGTAGTGGTTGAGCGATTGTTTGATCGACGTGCGAGAAAAGAGTCGGAGGCAGAGTTGTCTGAGACCAGCACTAAACCCACTCAGCAAAGCGAGTAGGACTTGGTTGTTTTAACTGAGTTATACTAGTGATAATAAACACGATTAAAGGGCGCTTCGGCGCTCTTTATTTTATGTTTTCACTTGGTGGTTACCGTCTATGACGCGAGCCTGAAAGACGGCGTGTTGTGTGCAGTATCAGCACAGCCTTTTCGGCCGAATGAAAGCCTAAAGAAGAAAAACGACGATGAAAGATCAGAAAATTTCCCCAATTTCCGTTTTGGATCAAAGCCCTATGTTTGTCTGCGGTGTGATGCAGCGCATGTACCGCAATCGTGCCCAAGCCGAGCTGTCTCGGCAAAATTTGATGACACTAGAAATGGCAAGTGCACTGGCCGCTTTAGAAGAATTTCAACCTATGAGCCAGCAAGCGTTGGCTGATGCGGTTCGAACTGAGCGAAGTGTAGCAAAGCGGATGGTG
Organism: Vibrio sp. V42_P2S4T144; assembly: GCF_009904715.1. Classification (NCBI taxonomy): domain Bacteria; kingdom Pseudomonadati; phylum Pseudomonadota; class Gammaproteobacteria; order Vibrionales; family Vibrionaceae; genus Vibrio; species Vibrio sp. V42_P2S4T144. The sequence goes on from NZ_WXWS01000419.1 coordinate 8,966, forward strand.
GACAATCTGGAAAAGAGAGGGTTTGTTCAAGTTTCTAAAAGTAAATCGAATCAGCGCCTTAAAATGCTAAGCATGACAAAAGAGGGAGCAAATGCTTTAAAGC
>NZ_WXWS01000057.1:0-9065 GCF_009904715.1 Vibrio sp. V42_P2S4T144
CAGTTTGTAACATTTAGGGCTTTTATTTGACCTTCTACTCAAGTACCCTTCGCACGCTTTTTGACATTTTTGTCACATTTGCATAGGAATAAAAACAAGGAGGGAACAGATGAGTTCATCTGATTCAATTAAACAAAACTCGCCTAAGAAGCCGCTGTTTACGCGCTTTTTGGATACTGTCGAATATTTGGGGAACTTATTACCCCACCCGATCACACTATTTGCCATTTTCTGTTTAGCCATTCTGGTGATGTCGGGTATTGCAGGATACTTCGAAGTTTCCGTAGTTGATCCTCGTCCTGAGGGTGCAAAAGGTCGTGCCGCGGATGGCATGATTCATGTCGTTAGCTTGCTTAACGCTGATGGCCTTGAACTAATCGTTACCAATCTAGTGAAAAACTTTGTCGGCTTTGCACCTTTGGGTACGGTATTGGTTGCGATGTTGGGTGTTGCTATTGCTGAATACTCAGGCTTGCTATCTGCAGCAATGCGTGGCTTAGTCATGGGTGCATCACAACGCATGGTAACAGTGACGGTCGTTTTCGCGGGTATCATTTCAAATACGGCATCAGAGCTTGGCTATGTGGTACTTATTCCACTGGCTGCAATGCTGTTCCATTCTTTAGGTCGTCACCCACTTGCCGGTCTTGCTGCGGCGTTCGCTGGTGTATCTGGTGGTTACTCAGCAAACCTACTTATTGGTACGGTTGACCCGCTGTTGTCAGGCATTACTGAAACGGCGGCGCAAATGATCGACCCAACTTACACTGTTGGTCCAGAAGTTAACTGGTACTTCATGTTTGTGTCGACATTCTTCATTGCAATCACAGGTGCGTTTGTTACTGAAAAAATTGTTGAGCCAAAGCTTGGCAAATACAGTGAAGAAGAAGCCTCAGAAGATTTGTCGAACGACAAAATGGGTGGCTTAACAGACATTGAGAAGAAAGGCCTAAAACTAGCAGGTGTTGCTGTACTGGTTGTTTCAGCGCTGCTTGCTTGGACGGTTGTTCCAGAAGACGGCATCCTACGTTCTGATGCAGGTACAATTGCAGGTTCACCATTCCTGAAAAGTATCGTGGCATTCATCTTTGTGTTCTTTGCTATTCCAGGCTTTGTGTTTGGTAAAGTTGTTGGCACGATGAAGACGGATCGCGATGTAATTGATGCAATGGCGAAATCTATGTCTTCTATGGGCATGTACATTGTATTAGTTTTCTTTGCGGCTCAGTTCGTTGCTTTCTTTAAATGGACTAACTTCGGTCAGGTATTCGCGGTTGCTGGCGCTAGCTTCCTGCAAGAAATTGGCTTAACTGGTCCAATGTTGTTCTTTGCCTTCATCCTGATGTGTGGATTTATCAACCTAATGATTGGTTCGGCATCGGCACAGTGGGCAGTAACGGCTCCGATTTTTGTTCCTATGTTGATGCTTGTTGGTTATGCACCGGAAACGATTCAGGCTGCTTACCGAATTGGTGACTCGACGACAAACATCATTACTCCAATGATGAGCTACTTTGGTTTGATTCTTGCCGTAGCGACTCGTTACATGAAGAACTTAGGTATCGGTACGCTGATCGCGACCATGCTACCTTACTCAATCTGCTTCATTGTAGGTTGGAGTGTGCTGTTCTACCTATGGGTATTCGTATTTGGTTTACCAGTAGGCCCTGGCGCAGCAACATACTACACACCGTAGAAAACGGTTACCTCACACAGCTCCATTATAAAAAGCCTGCGAACGTCGCAGGCTTTTTTATCAATTGAGACTGTGTACGCAGGCTTACCTGATTATAGATGTCGGTTTATAGCTGAAAACGCATCAACAAAGGGCGATAAAAGTGCTGAGTGAGCCAGCACAAGCTTTTCCAAATTATGCGTTTGTACCAAGGTAAGTGCGCAATATAAACATAGCTAAATTCAATTTCTGGCCGGGCTTTTCTGTTGCGTTTAAAAGCCGGAGCGCCTGAGCTCATATTAAAGCGACGCTGGTATATCATTGCATGGCGGATGGTATAGGCCGATATTCGACGATACAATGCGAGGCGTTGTGGCTTATTGGTATCGTAGCCAAAAATTGGGCAAGTCATATCATTATCAATTTCTACAATGCCTAACGTAGCCAGCATCTCTTCTTGATAAAACAGTCCCACTAAATGTACTAATTTGTTCTGGCTCGCCTGTTTTAAATATTGGCTTGAAAACTGGATGTTATTGAGGCTGTATTTATCAAGGTAAAGCATGTCATATAACTCTTTGGCACGCTGAAACTCTTCATCAGTGGTCAGTGGCCTAAACTGCCAATCTTTATCATTAAGCAGTTTGAAGTCTTTCGTTAAATCTCGGTTGAAGCTGAACGCTTGCCAATCATCAAGTAAATACACTTGTCGTGTTACCAAGCTTTGCCATTTTGGCTGCTTCAATCGCTGAATTAAGTGTGAATGCTGACGCTGGTTGAGGGATCGAAGCACCAAGGGAAAGGTGGGGTATTGATCGAGTGCGACGCGACGCAGTTCATCGAGATTTAAGGCTGCCCATTGTTCGCTATACATATTGGTGGACAAGCACTGATTGTTGAGCGTTTGGACTTGATCCAATCCAGCCAATGATAAGATTGGTTTAGTCATATTAATAAGTAACTTACATACCCATCGAACAGCCACATTTTTGACTTTGTGAAGCTCTTCTTCGGCGTAGCCACTAAGCAGTGTCATAGGGGACACGGCATAACAGTTGTTTGGTATTTTTGGTGTTACGGAGTAGGGAATGGCAACATCATCGATATAGTAGCAACCAAAGCTTGCTGTGCATTCATCAATGGGATTCGACTGCATAAGAGTGAAAAAAGTTTTATGCCATTCTTGAGAGGAAAGTGTCATGAGTTCAATGCCTCTCCATTCCACTCAATATCAACGGTAGAAGCGTCGCTCCACTTCGTCTTGTTCTGCCTAGCTAACCGGAGTAATTCAAACATACTCCGGATTTGGCTCCCGGCCGGTAAGTTATGCTGTTGCATCACATTCACTCCAGACCACCAATCTTGCCAAGTTCGAGCCTTGAACAGGGATAATCCACCTTCCGCGATGAGTGTTATTGGACCTAAATGATGCAATCGCTGCTTGGAAGGACTGGTAAACTCCATATTAGGAAGCAGTTGGTTGCATCGAGACGAGAGTAGGTGCAAACCACTGGTGGCTCTTGGGTTACATTCAATCACGTAGAGTTCATCTTGTGATTTGATGAAGTCAAACGACACTTGCCCATGATAAGTATGACGTTTACCAAAAGCTGCGATAAATGTATCTAGTCGTTCGCACGAGATCGGCTGAAAAGCACTGGCGGCCGAGCCGTTTACACAGTATTTCGGCACATAAGCTTGGTGTGCTTTAAGGTCACCATGTTCAAAAATGGCATAGTTACACACCGGAGTCCCATGGATTTTTTGTTGCTGAACCCAAGGGTAAAGGGGCGATATCGTGGCGGCAGAAATAGACTGAGTTGTCACATCTCTTATGACTTGCCCGCCAAACCGAGAGTAAACGGGCTTTAGAACGGTTCTCTTATTAATTTCAATCTCACTTTTATCAGCGACCAAACGAGTTTTTGGAAGTGTGATTTCTGGCAAACTTTGAAGCTGTTCAAAGACGGTCAACTTGTTGTGCAGGGCATTGAGTAGTCCCACATTGGGCAGAATAAAATCTACTTCTGGGCATTGTTTGGCAACATGAGCCAAGTAATACACTTCTTCACAAGTGGGTATCACCATATCAATACGCATCTGAGTAATGATTTTTAGGATCTGCTGTTGATAGGTGGGAAACGCAAATCGAGGCGAAGCGGTGGGGATATAAGACTCGATGCCTCGCAAAAACGATCCTAGAGGTTTTTTTAGCGAATCGGTGAGAGTTACGTCATGTCCATGATGCATACACATGGTTGCCCACTCTAGTGCAACTGGTGATCGGGCTCCGGTGATTAAGACCCGCATATGTTCACCACACGTCGTTGTTTATTCATTGGCGTCCAAATAGGCGCAGGGCGGTAACTAAATCTGACAGGATCAAGCCGCAATTGGTCAAACAACTTTATCAAGGCTTGATGTATAACCCGATGGTGGTGAACATCCGCTTCAATTTGAATGGCTTGTGACCCTGTTTGGGTGATTCGGTAATCCACGCGACTTTGGGCGGATAGTGTTATAGCGCGGTAGATGAGATCTGGTAACACCGTCACTGGGACGTGGTTTGCGTTTAGCGTGAGGCGATCACCACATCGTCCGGCAATTGCGCCAAGAGGTTCAAATACGCCATTATCCTGTTTATTCTCAATAATATCGTCGAGCTGATAACGAATAATTGGCTGAGTTTTACGACGAAAATCGGTAATGATTGGGCTGTAATGAGTACGTTCGGTATTCAGCCAATGTTTTTCGATGTAAACAACATCTTGATTCCAGCGCATTTGTCCATGCTGATCCGTACATGCAAGAAAACCTTCAGTACATTGATAGACTTCATGGAGTTCGCTGTCGAACCGTTGAGAAATAAAGTGACGGTCACTCTCGGTTAGGACTTCTGCACCAGAAATGATCCGCTGTGGTTGAATTGCGGGTTGACCAAATTGACCGCTGAACTGGGCGCAGAGCTGAAGAGCTTGCGCACTACCAACCAAAAGCGTGGGTTGGAACTCATCCAGCTCTTTTATCCATTCTTGGTAAGGTTTGGTTAAATCGGCATAAAAAAATGTTACAGGCCCTTTCGCGACGGATTTATACAGTGGGCTGTTGGCGCGCAAGGCTAGAGCAATTCGGTGTTTTTGCCATAGGTTGGGCAACAGGCGAGCCAATATATTGCCAGCCCATAGTTGTGTTTCCTGTTTGTCAGCAAGAAACAACCCGCGCATGCCTGATGTGCCCGAAGAAAGCCCAACAGTAACATCGCCAACTTTCGAAGCGGCAAAGTTGCGTGACTGCTCTGCTTTGAGTGCCTGCTGCATTAACTGTTCAGCATCTAAGCCCTTCGTATTCAACTCTGAAAGGTTCTCCATCATGGTTTGCTTATTCATGATAGGGAAATCACTGAGTGGTGCACCTTGAAGTGAGCGGTAATACGGTGAATGGCGGCATACCCAATCCAAGTGTTGCGTTAAGTGTTGTTGCTGCCATGTTTCGACTTGTTCCCTTGAGCCGAAGGGGCGGTAGCGGGTTCGCCAGAATTCTGAGATAAGCGTTCTCACTTCATCCATCCTTCTTTGATTAGCTGCTGGATAGTTTCCTGACAATGTGAAGGCACGAAGCGAACAAAGTGGTGGGTTTGTTGGTAGCAACTTCTCAACTCGGAGAGGGTGTTTTTATAGGCTTTTGTATCATCGCAAAGCATGTTCGCCAGCCAATGTTGATCGATATTTTCACTCAAGCTCTCGATTAACCAGCATGCATCGGCGAGTAAGAACAGCCAACCTTGGTCTCTTTTAACCAGCAAGCCCACTTGGCCAGCTGCATGGCCTGGCAAGCTAACCATATAAATAAATCCATCGTCGAACATGTCTTTACAGAGCAAATTAACACCTTGGCACTGAGGAAGAATTTGGCTAATTGATACAGAAAAGTCACTATGAATGAATAAGTTAGATTCAAGTTGTGGAGGAAGTAGAGCTTTTAGGTATCCTTTTCTTACGCCTCCAATTCGACCACTTTTAGTAATTGCATCCACCCCTTTTTGTTGGCAATGCAATTGAGAGTGGGAAAACTCAGACACGGCAGCAATGTGATCAGCATGGAAGTGGGAAAGTACTAAGTGTTCAATATCATGAGGTTTGAGACTTTCTTTTGCTAACTGCGCAACAATTCCGTGTTCTTTTTTATAGCGACAAGGTGTTGTCCAAGCATAAAAACGTTCAGGGAAGGGGCGAGTCGCGCTAAAAAAATGCTCGTGATATCCCGTGTCAAACAGGATGTTGCCTTGTGTTGGGTGCTGAATTAACGCAACGGCTGCCGGAAATGCTCTAGGCTTGATACCAGAACCTGGTTTGACAACAAAGCCTGGGTGTACGCAGTGTCCAGCCTCAAAGATTTTTATTTTTAGACCAGTTTGCATACTGCTGTATTCCTTCTTGAATTGAAAAAAGCGGTTGGTAATTCAGTGTTTGTTTCGCCTTGCTGATATCCAGAGTTTGATGATAGTTAAACAATCCTGCGCTGTATGAGGTGAGCCTTGGTTCTGGCTGATGTGGTAAGTGCCTTCGTATTTGCTCACTGAGCTTTAATAATGGTGATACAACGCCGTATGGTAATGATTGTAACGTTACTTTTAGGTTTAACCCCTCACATAAAGCTTGCAGAACAGTCTCAATTGGCATTGGTTCGTTGTTGGAAATGTTGAACACATCACCATGCTGAAGTTGGCCTGCCTGAGTGCAAGCGAGCATCGCTGCATGGGCAACGTTGTCTACATAGGTCAGATCAACCACAGGATTTCTACCCGATGGCAGAAGCAGAGTGTTGTTTTTTATCGCCTTAAGCACTCTTGGGATAATCGCGCGATCATTGGGTCCAAAAATGCCACGCGGTCTTAAAATGATCGCTTTGCTTTGGCCTTTTACGGCTTCAATTTCCGATAGGTATTTTGTGTGTGCGTAATCATTACACCAGTATGAAGCTATGGCGTCGGTTTCTCGAATATTCCAACGGTCTTGATGGTCAAAGTAGACGCTGGTGGAGGAAATATGGATAAAACGCGAGATTTGATAGGTATTAGCCGCATTGACGAGGTTTTTGGTGGCATCTACATTGGCTTGATAAAACGCCTGCCACTTTCCCCATGGGCTTGAGAGAGCGGCACAATGGATGATTGCATCCATACCTTGGCATACCGCATGAACTGCTGAGTGGTCTCTTAAATCGACTATATGTGGGATAACATCGAATTGCTCGGCGAGTTGTTTAGCGATGACTGTATTTCGTGCTGTAAAGTGCAGTTCATGCTGCTGGTGAAACATTCTCAGAATTGCGCTACCCAACATCCCGCTGCCACCAGTGACCAATATCTTCATAGTTTTAGCACTCCCATCCCTAGTGACAACCCTGCGGCGGTACCAGCTAATAACACATGTTTTCCTGCGGCTTCTGGCTGATTACGCAGCCAGTGTAAGTTAATTGGGAGTGAGGCGGCGACTTGGTTTCCCAAAGTCGAAAAGTGATTAACGGTTTTCTCTGTTGGTAGCCCGGTGAGTGAAGGCAGTTTTTTTAATCCATGCGCGCTGGCTTGATGAGGAAGAAAATAATCAATATCGCCGAGTGTTACCGGAGAGGCGTCAAACCCTTTTTTTAGAAACGCTGGTAAGGCTTTACGCACATGTTTAAAGAGTGCTTTGCCCTCCATCTCAAACTGGCAACTTTTTAAATAGGCTTGATGCTCGGAGGTATGCGGATTGATATGACTACCTCCGCCCTTAATTTGACAAAATGAATACCCGGTATGATGCGTTTCAAAGTGACTGGTGAGCAATCCATCATCGTTGTGTTCTTCGAGCAAAAATGCGGCGGCACCGTCCGCGAATAAGGTTGCAACTTCTGGTTTGAGCGTAAAATTTCGATTCAGTGTGATGCCAGTGGCGAGTTCGCTGGTGACAATAAGAATCCGACGGTACCGTTTTGCTAAGAATAGACTCTGAGCAAGATCAAGCGCAGAGAGAAAGGATAAACAGGTGCTGTTCAAATCAAAGCTTTCTAGCCATGTTGGAGCGTCTAACGCGGCGAGAACCGCTGAAGCGTCGTAGGGTAGAGACTGGTGGTGTGTACCGCTAGCGTAGATAAGGAGATCAACGGAGCTTAAGGTATGTGTGTTTCCTAAACACTGCTCTATTGCCTGCACCGCCATGTAAATAGCGGTCTCTTTTGTATTGGCTACATGACGATATTCAACGTCGAATTTATTTCGGCAGGTCCCTGGCGCTAATTTTAGGAAGTGATCCATCTCTCGATCAGACCATTGATTCGTTGGCAGGTAGCTTCCACTGGAAACGATGTTAAAGCCCATTATTCTCTATACACTTATTAAAAACGTCGTTCAAAATAAACCACGTTGCATATTGAAGCTATGGTGAGCGAGATGAAAAATAAACAGAACAAAACAAATGGGAGTAAGAGCACGCTTTGGGTGCAATGCTGAGAATGAATTTTCAGGAATGAGCCAGGCTTTTATTTGCTGGCTCAATATGAATAGAGTGAGGGTTACTTCTTAAATTTCGCCAAAATACGATCCAAATGGTTTGCAAATTCGCGTCGATCGGTTTGAGAAAGCGCGGCGGGCCCACCTGTCTGAATTCCGCTTGAACGCATGGTTTCCATAAAGTCGCGGATATTTAGGCGAGCTTTGATGGTGTCTTTTGTATAGAGCTCGCCACGAGAACTGAGGGCTTGAGCGCCTTTAGAGATAACCTCATCTGCAAGCGGAATATCTGACGTGATCACCAAATCGTTGGCTTCTACACGCTTGACGATTTCGTTGTCTGCGATGTCAAATCCCGCAGGGACTTGTAGCGAGTGGATGTTGTCTCTTTTCGGCACAGGGACAACGTGGTTAGCGACAAACGTACATTCAATCCCCGTACGCTCGGCGGCACGCACAATGGTTTCGCGAATAACTTTCGGACACGCGTCTGCATCTACCCATAACTTCATGATGATTTCTCACTGAGTTTCGCTTCTAACTCTTCAATACGAATGGCTAGCATTTTTACGGTGTGTTCTAGGGCTTCAAGACGATCATTATCGGTGTGGTGTTGTGCTGCGATTTCAACCTTGGGTACGCGTTGAGCACTCTTCCAACTTTTTATTGCGGTGATTAACGCTGGCATTGGAACTGGCGTTTTCAATCGTGCTTTCACTAACGCTACGGTTGGCTCTTTTCCTTGTTGTTGCAACTGTTCCATTGCCGCTTCTAATTCTTTAGTAACGTCTTGAGTTAACATTTTTAATCCTTAACAACGATATATCTATCATCATACGTTGAGTGCGCTAATTTGGCGAATGGCATTTTGGAGAGTGTAGTGTGAGAGATCTCTTACAT
>NZ_WXWS01000385.1:0-9055 GCF_009904715.1 Vibrio sp. V42_P2S4T144
ATCAGATCGTGGTGATGAATATGATTACATAGATACCCCAATTGCCGATCAGTGGGCTGATCATATAGATGATGACTCTGACGGAGTCATTAACGAGCGAGATTTGTGCCCGGGTACACCTTTGGGTGCCGAAATAGACAACGACGGTTGTGGTTCGTACGTTGACTCCTCACAAGAAATGCAAATTCGAGTACTATTTGCGAACGATTCCGATGTGATCAACCCTATCTTTACGCAACAAATTCTTGAACTATCCGACTTTTTGAAAGAGTACCCGAACACGTCTATAGAGATTCAAGGTTATGCTAGTCGCACTGGTACTGCAGAACATAATCTTGACCTATCTAAGCGCCGCGCTGAAAACGTTAGAAAAGAGCTCATGAAGAATGGCATTAGTGGAGATAGAGTTACCATTGTCGGCTATGGAGACACAGTACTTGCGACACAAGGTACAGACCAAGTTAGTCACGCATTGAACCGTCGAGTAACCGCAACAGTGATTGGCCACAAGGGTGAAGTGAAGAAAGAATGGACCGTTTTCACAACACTTCCAAAAAGCTAGCACAACAATAAACAGACCGTAAAAATAAAAGGTCTAGCAAATTGCTAGACCTTTTTTGATTTTAAATTTGACTACAGTTTAGCGCTACTACATGTCTTTGTACTGAGCTTCTAAACTCGCAATTAAGCTTTGAGTCACATCATCAACACTTGCACCGTCAAAATGGATGTCCAATGTCGAGCTCCCTTTTGTAATACTCAGGTTTGCCTCAGATCCCCCGTCTGGTGCCACTTCTACATGATACTCTCCGACATCACCAGTATGATCACCTGATTGAAGATCATTAAGAAGCTCTCCAATTTCATCTTTAGATAAGTCGTCAAACAGATCTGAGAAGTCTAGAGCGTCTTCATTTTTATTGAAGTCAGTGACAGTATCAACATCGTTAGTGACTTCACTCCACTTAAAGATGTCGGCCCCTTCTGACCCTGTTAAAGTATCACTACCTAAACCACCAATCAGAATATCATCCCCTTCACCACCAACGAGTATGTCGTTGCCACCATGACCAAATAGTAAGTCATCACCAGCGCCGCCATATAAATTATCCGATTTATCTCCTTGGTGAGTTTGGTTGAATTCTTCCAAGTTATTTCTAACGTACTCATGTATATCTTCGCCGTCAACGGTAGACACATCCTGACCCGTTTGCTGCGCCACATGTGATTGAATCGCACTTAAGCCTTGTTCATTACCACCAAACTCAATTAAGTCACCTAACAAGATATCGTTACCTTCACCTCCTTGAATAGTGTCTGAACCTTGTTTGAGAGGTACATCTTGACCCAATATCGTTTCAGCAAGCTTAGTAACATCAATATCTGACTCTACCACACCATCAGTGTCATACTGCTTGAGTGTATGTTCATCAACGCCACTCCCAAGACCTATCGCTTCTATAGAGGACAATGCCGCTAGTACTTGATACATGTGTTGAGCTTGTGTCGAGCTATTCCCTTCATCGTAATAACGGATAGAGCCATAATATCTGTCGATATCGCCAAGGATTCTTCCTGTTAGCGGTGAATAAACCTTACCGTAACTATCTATAACGACATCACCTTTGTAGGTAACTGTTTGTCCGTATGAGTAATTGTTTTTACTCGCAATATCTTGCAGGGTAACAAGCTTGCCAGAATTATCGACGTCCAAAATCACTTTCGAGAATTCACTCGGTGCTACACCATAGAGGTATGTTGCTCTATTTGGTTGACCATCCGTAACAAAGTACGTGATATTTTGGCCATTAGGGTTAGGTTGACTGCTGAACCATTCAACGGCCGACTGTAAGCCCGCCTCATAGTTTGTGCCGCCAGAACCCTCATCATCAATTACACGATTCAACTCTTCTACAAACTCTTTTCTTGCTGTAAGAGAACTCAAGTCAACAGAAATCACCGCTGATGCACTTGAAGCAAATTCACTAAGGTGAATATTCACTGTCCCTGGCTTCTCTCCTTGATTTACCGCACTTAACAGCTCATCAAACACGTCTAGCACTTCTTGCTTCGCAGTTCCTACCCAGTTACCCATGCTCCCTGAAGTATCCAGAACAAATGCGATGTTGTAGTCCTGACCTGCAATGATCTCCAATCCTTGAACATCACCAACAATAATATCGTGATCGTCACTACCCGTTATCTGATCATTCCCATGTGATCCCGACTCCAACACATAGTCACGAGCTGTAAGCTCAACGGATTCAGTTGTTGAAGCTGCGTCATTATTTGATCCTTCAACAGACGTAGCAGTAACGCTTAGCGGGAACTCTAAGCTGCCTTCATAATCGAATGGCACTCTGATATCCAGGGAAAGCTTACCATCTGTACCAAGAGTGACAGGGTAATCTCCATTTGAATCTTGCTTAATTGCGAGCCCATCAACATACACGTCAACACCGTCTGGTAGATCTTGTACAAGAGCAGTCTGCGCTAAATCCTCACTTCCATCGACATCAACTAGATCAACATCCACATCGACCGAAATCCAGCGATCTTGAAGCACTTCATAAGTGCCATCAGGTTTCAAATCAACAATTTTGTCTGCAAAAACAACGCGTTCAATTTCATATAAATGATCACCTCGGTCATCACTACCTGTATGATCGTTTACCGAATCGATAGAACGACTATCTAATAAAATCCAATATGGAACTTTACCGCCATGATCGTCTTTGAAGGTCATTTTGTAGTCATCAAAGTTCCCTGTTAAGTAAACTGTATCTTTACCATCATGCAGAGTAAGACTGGTCGCGTCATCACCATAAAACGTATCATTGTTACCACCGCCAACAAATACGTCATCGCCACCGCCACCATAGAATACATCGTTGAAATCTGTCCCAACAAACAAGCTGTCGGTGTCACTTAAGTCAGTATTGACTCCCAACACAACACCAGCGTGTGTATTAATTTTAGGTACTGCATTATCCAACCCAAGGTTGGCTGCGACAGCCTCATTTTCGGTATTGGTATTATTTATTGCCGATGTAGCTAAGTGATGGTTTGGATCAATAGCATCTCGTTTAACTAAGTCGCCAACATTGATCGTGATCGTAGGTGCATCTGCGATAGCAACAACATTGATATCAAGTGTATTTGTTACGCCAGTATTTGTGGTATAGCTAATTAATGGAACGTCACCTGACCAATGCTCAGCAGGTTCAAATATGTAACTACCATCTCGGTTTACTAGTAACGTACCACTAGTCAAAGAAACACTTTCGCCTACCTCGTAATCAGCACCATCGATAGTAAGATGATCTACCATCAGAATATTGTCGCCGTCAGAGTCATTAAGCAATACATTCCCTTGTAGAGTATTGTCTTCTATGGTTTCGCCCAAATCACTTTCCGTTTCCGTCGGTAAGTTCTCATGTACTACAACATTGATCGCCAAGTTAGATTCTGCTGAATCACCATTCGAGCTTTCTGTACTCGTTGCAGTCAAATTGATAGTGAAGTCATCATGGGAGCCCGCAGGTGGAGTCACAGTAAGTGCATCTAATGCCCAACTTGTCACGTCCAGTTCTTCATCAATAGTTGCGACAGTAATAGAACTATTTCCATCTGAAAGGATCGCACCTACAGGTAAGCCAGTTAGCGTGACTTTAAGTGATTCAGAGCCATCTGTATCATTTAAGCTTGCTTTAATTTCAGAGAGCGGTATCGCTGTATCTTGTAACCCTTCGTTCAGCTGGTATGTTTCGTAAAACGCAACACCATTAACTTCTTGTAGTTCAGACGTTCTGATATCAGTTGCTTCTAGTGCACTTTCATCACTAACTACGTAAAGACTACTATTGCTCAGGTTGACAGGCGCTTGTCCATTAATGGATACATCCACATTAAAGTTACCCGGACCACTTTGGTTATGGTGATAAATTTCAATTGGATAAAAGCCAGATACCGAAGGGGTAAAGCTAGCTCCCTTAATATCACCACTGTCGCTCCCCCAACGAGCTTGATCAAGTAACGTACCACCCAACTTGATTGCAAGGCTATCATCGGCTTGACCGACAAAGTCGTAACTCGAGCCAGCTTCGAGATAAACAAGAGATGTGACTAGAACGGCCTCATTTGCCAAGGTTGCATGAGTCCCTAAATCTTCCACATTTGCCCAACTCAATCGAGTACCATCGGCTTCATTAAGAGCGTTGATCGCTGAGATTAGAGTCTCTCCATTGACCCCCATACCATCACTAGAACCAACTTGAACATTACTCCATGTCGTAACGTTAAACTCTTGTTGAGGCAATGAGTTTAATGGCGTCACTGCAATTAAGTTCGGTTTGTCAGCTACAGGGTTCACGTCTATTGTCAGTGTCGACTCTTGACCAGAGCTCTGCCCATCTGTCGGTTTAAAACCAATTTGAGCGTAACTAGATTCCTGATCTCCGACTTGATTTCCGCCGAAGCTGTCACTGCCTGATTCATTTAATTCAGGTACAAAACGAACACCGTTTTCCTCAAAAAGCGATTTATCGAGGACTTGATCGATTTGTACAGACTGCCAATCGCCTTGCGAATCTCTGTACTCTAATGAGCCATCGCTAGGAAGCGTTGTAATTTGGACGGAGAGATCTGATACATCAGAGTCCACATCGCTAATACCGAATGATGACCAATCAAGCATCACTTGAGTATCTTCATTCATCTCAACCACTGAAGGCGAAGATTCAGGAGCATCATTCACATTTACCAGAGAAACATTTACCTCGGCAGTATCAATCCCGCCAGTTCCATCGATAACCTCAACCTGAAGCATATAATCGCCCAAGTCAACATCATCGATTGTCTTGTTCAATGAAATCTCTCCGCTTGTCGGGTCGATATCAAAAATACCATTAGTGCTCGAGCCATCTGCAAAGCGGTATACAAGCACGTCATTATCGTGATCTTCAGCAACGACCGTGCCGATAACGGCCCCACTCACCGTGTTTTCGTTAACTGACCCGAAGTCGTAAACATCATCATTTGGTTTGTCACCAGCACTATCGCCGCCAGAAATAAACTCTGGAGCGTGCTGAGCATCTATAATAGAGACTGTTGCTTCATTCGAGTCACTTGCAAGCGTCGAATCTGCACCAACCGTATCAATTAGAGTCACGGTTAGGTTTTCAAGATCTTCGTAAATACCATCATCGAGAGTTTTTATATCAATCGGCGCCGACGTTTTACCCGCTGGAATCGTGACTGTGTACGTACTTGGAGCAATATAATCTTTGTCATCAACATTCCCTCCGATTGTGAATGTTACCAGTACATCTTCATCTGCTTTTTGGTCAATGTTGACGATAAATTTTGCATCACTACCTTCATCAACTGAGGATTGATCTGAGCTAATAGTCACTTTCGGTGCACTTTGGGCATCAACGATCACAACACTTGCGCTGTTATTTGAAGCAATGCTCGCATCAGCGCCATCCACCTCTTTAATGGTTACTGTGAAAGATTCTGCGCCCTCATAAATACCATCGGTGACCGTCAGTAAGTCAAGAGCAGCTGAAGATTGACCCGCAGGAACTTCAACACTCAGAACGCCAACAAAATCTTTTCCATCTTGGGCCACGCCACTATATTCGACATGAACCGTAACACTCTCATCTGCAACTTTATCAAGTGTCAGCGTAAAGCCTGCCGTTTCACCTTCATTTACGCTGTTTTGATCGGCACTAATACTAACTAAAGGTGCAGGATCAGAATCCACAATATTTGCGTTACCAGTTGCAATACCATTACTGGTGACACTACCGATTTCCGTAACCGTCAGACCAAAGCTCTCATCACCTTCATGGACATTATCTAGTTTGGTCGGGACTGCGACTTTAATTTCAGCGACACCTGGAGGTATGGTAACGTCTCCATTAGGCGCCATATCTAATGTTTGAGTTTGACCATGAGTATCCACATAGGTCACTACCATAGTGCCTAAATCAACATCTTCCGCAGTATAGCTATCATTTGTTGTTGACTTCAGATTGACGACAACGGCCTCTTGAACAGGGTTAGAGAGTAAAACGGTAAATATTGCGTCAGTTCCTTCAATGACATCGCCGGCATCTACTACGCTAAGTTTTGTACTGTCATTATCAAGAACTGTTGCCGTCCCCGTTTCACCGCCGATCTCAAGAACGATCGTTTCGCTGCTTTCCACAACCAAGTCATCAATAGTCGGAATCGATATTTCGAAGCTACTTATACCTGCAGGAACAATCAAGTAACCACCTAAGAAAACAACACCATTTGTATAGGTTGCATTTGATAGATTTACGTCATTCTTATCAACTGAAGAACCTTGAGCAAGCATATCAACTTGGTACTTAACGGCAGTGCTGGTGGTTTCATTTAGAACAACCGAGAACGTGACATTGTCACCCTCAGTCACGCTATCACCGACCACAGACAGGCTTGGCCCATTTTCAGCAATATTACCATCTAGCATTTCATTAACGATATTGACTGTAGATGGATCGCTAACGCCATTTTCAGAGTCGACTGCCACATATCCAAAGCTGTCTTCGGCAGGTACACCTTCTACATAACGTAACTCCCAGTTCCCTTCATTTTTCGTAGAAAAATCTAACTGAGTAATGACCGAACCTTCAGGAAGAGCTAGATCTTTCCCATAACCAACGCTTGTTTCTTGGAATAGCATGAAGTTGCCTTCAGGCTTCAAAAACTCGAACGTTTGAGTCTGTTGGACATTATTTGAATCTAAGTATGTAACCGTAATAAGTGCTGCGTTGTCATCACCGTAATCAAACAATCCACCTAATCCATCTAAGCCAAGGTTTACGCTGCCCACAGGGTTATTAGACAAATCGATCGTAATCGTTTCACCTTTCTCAATACCCTGCCCATCATTGTCAGCGATACCATTGCCGATGTGTGACACCTGGCGGTTGTACTGCGCAAGCTCACCGCTATCAGAAGAAATGGTGATAGAAGCTCCATTTGCTAAATGCTCAGTACGGGAATGTGATGAACCACCATCCTCACTTAATCCCCAGTTATTGAAATCTGTTGTAGATTCCGAGCTATTAGGCGTATTAGGACGATCTTTGATACCTAATAAGAAGCCAACATTATCAGCTTCATAGTAAAGGCTGTCTTTGTCATAAAGCGTATCGCTTACTTCTTTAATTTCGTGCAACTCACCATCACTATCTTTAAAGAACAACGTACCTGAGGTTGGCAGTTCAGTAATCCGCACATGCAAATCGTTGCCATTTAAGTCATCTTCAATATCCGCTATATGATCCTGAGAGTCGCCATCACCTAAAGGTTTCATATCAGTATCAAATACAACTTGCGTCAAAGGCTTGTCAGTAACATGCGTAAAGTCCTCACTGTCAGGCCTGTCATTCACTGGTGTGACATCGACGTTCACCGTGGTGGACTCCGATACCCCACCGGAGGTGACGATGTAGGTGAAGCTGTCTGTACCGTGGTAGTTGTCGTTTGGCGTGTAAGTCACGCTGCCGTCCGGGTTGACCGAGACCGTGCCGTTGGCTGGACCGTGATTGGTATCCAACGACACCACTTTGTCGTCGCCTTCGAACGTGTCGTTCTCTAAGACCTTGATGACGGTTGGCGTATCTTCCACAACCGTCGCTTTATCTGCCACGATGTCCGCCACAGGCGCCACTATGAAGTTCACCGTTTGGCTAACGCTTTCACCGCTTGGATCGGTGGCCGTAAACGTCAGCGCTTCTGAGCCGTTCCAGTCTGCCGTTGGAGTGAACGTAGCAATCCCATTGACGATCGCCACTTGAATGTTGCTGTTGCCAGAGACACTGAAGCTCAGCTCGCCATCTACGTTATCCACATCGCTGAAAGCGGTATTTAGATCGATGCTGTATGGGGTGAAATCTTCCGCCAAGGTTTGGTCTGCGAGGTTGCTTTCAACCACAGGCGTGTCGTTCACCGCATTTACGGTGACATTGACCGTCGCTTGGTCAGTCAGCGCACCATCGGTGACGGTGTAAGTGATTTCAGCATCGCCATGGAAGTTCTCAGCCGGTGTGAAGACCAGTTTTCCATCAATAATTTCGACTTTACCTTGGTCACTCGGCACAGACGCTGATTGGATAGACAGCGTATCACCATCAATATCAGTATCGTTTGGCAGAACATCAATCGTCACTGGCGTGTCTTCGTCAGTAATGGCCGTGTCATCGTTTGCCACTGGCGCATCGTTGACTGGTGTGACATCGACGTTCACCGTGGTGGACTCTGATACCCCACCCGACGTAACGATGTAGGTGAAGCTGTCTGTACCGTGGTAGTTGTCATTCGGCGTGTAGGTCACGCTGCCATCCGGGTTGACCGAGACCGTGCCGTTAGCTGGTCCATTGTTGGTATCCAGCGACACCACTTTGTCGTCGCCTTCGAACGTGTCGTTATCTAAGACCTTGATGATGGTTGGCGTGTCTTCCACCACCGTCGCTTTGTCTGCCACGATGTCCGCCACAGGCGCTACTGTGAAGTTCACCGTTTGGCTAACGCTTTCACCGCTTGGATCGGTCGCCGTAAAGGTTAACGCTTCTGAGCCGTTCCAGTCTGCCGTTGGGCTAATGGTCGCGATGCCATTTTCAATCGACACCAACACGTTGTTGTTGCCAGAAACGCTGAAGCTCAGCTCGCCATCCACGTTATCCACATCGCTGAAGGCCGTATTCAGATCGATGCTGTATGGCGTAAAGTCTTCCGCCAAGGTTTGGTCTGCAATGCTGCTCTCAACCACTGGCGTGTCGTTCACCGCATTCACGGTGACGTTGACCGTCGCTTGGTCAGTCAGCGAACCATCGGTAACGGTGTAAGTGATTTCGGCATCACCATGGAAGTTCTCAGCCGGTGTGAACACCAACTTGCCGTCAACAATCTCGACTGTACCTTGGTCACTCGGCACAGATGCCGAGTCAATCGACAGCTTATCGCCATCAATATCGGTGTCGTTTGGCAGAACATCAATCGTCACTGGCGTGTCTTC
>NZ_WXWS01000362.1:0-8995 GCF_009904715.1 Vibrio sp. V42_P2S4T144
ACATTATTTAGCCTCCGCAGCAGCAACAACTTTCTGAGCAGCATCAGTTAGCGACTCAGCAGCAATGATATCAACATCAGAATTAGCAAGAACTTCGCGACCTAGGTCAGCGTTAGTACCTTCAAGACGAACAACAACAGGTACGCTTACGCCAACCTCTTTAACCGCACCGATAATACCTTCTGCAATCATGTCACAACGTACAATACCACCGAAGATGTTAACAAGTACCGCTTTCACATTGTCATCAGATAGAATGATCTTGAAAGCTTCAGCAACACGCTCTTTCGTCGCGCCGCCACCTACATCTAAGAAGTTAGCTGGTTTGCCGCCGTGTAGGTTTACGATATCCATCGTACCCATTGCTAGGCCTGCACCGTTAACCATACAGCCAACGTTACCGTCTAGTGCTACGTAGTTCAGCTCCCACTGAGCTGCGTGTGCTTCACGCTCATCTTCTTGTGAAGGATCGTGCATTTCACGAAGCTTAGGCTGACGATACAGTGCGTTTGAGTCGATGTTGATCTTACCGTCAAGACATAGCAAGTTGCCTTCACCAGTAATCACAAGTGGGTTGATCTCTAGCAGAGCAAGATCGTACTGAGAAAACATAGTGCCAAGACCCATAAAGATCTTAACGAATTGTTTGATTTGGTCGCCTTCAAGACCAAGTTTGAACGCTAGCTCACGACCTTGGTAAGCTTGTGGACCTACTAGTGGGTCAATTGCTGCTTTGTGGATGAGTTCCGGCGTTTCTTCCGCAACTTTTTCAATTTCCACACCACCTTCGGTAGAAGCCATGAAAACGATCTTACGGCTAGCACGGTCAACTACCGCACCTAGGTATAGTTCGTTCGCAATATTTGAAGCTTCTTCAACAAGGATTTTTGTTACTGGCTGACCGTTAGCGTCAGTTTGGTAAGTCACTAGGTTTTTACCTAACCACTTCTGTGCAAACTCTTTAACGCCTTCTTTTGTATCGTGTAGCTCTACGCCACCCGCTTTACCACGGCCACCAGCGTGAACCTGACATTTAACTACTTTCTTGGCTGTACTAATACGGCCTGCGGCTTCAAAAGCTTCTTGTGGTGTATCACACGCGTAGCCTTCTGGCACAGGCAAACCGAATTCTGCAAACAGCTGTTTGGCTTGGTATTCATGCAAATTCATTTCGATATTCCGTTTGTTTTTCCCTTAAGGGATTTATTATTTCCATAACGCTGCAGTCTTGGCTGCTTGTACGTCTGTAGGGTCTTCTCAAATCAATCCTTCATCATGAGTTCTCATACTGAAGGATTCAAATGAAGGCCAAACGTTGAGCTAGTCTAGCCATTGAAATTTTTAACGTCTAGCTACCTACGATAACTAGACGTTTTAGCGATATTAAACGTCTAATAGGAGACGTGCTGGGTCCTCTAGTAACTCTTTAATCGTTACTAGGAAGCCAACTGATTCACGACCATCAATTAGGCGGTGATCGTAAGATAACGCTAGGTACATCATCGGCAAGATTTCAACTTTGCCATCCACTGCCATCGGACGCTCTTGGATCTTATGCATACCAAGAATCGCTGATTGAGGTGGGTTGATGATTGGTGTAGACATTAGTGAACCAAACACACCACCGTTTGTGATAGTGAAGTTACCGCCCATTAGCTCGTCTACCGTTAGCTTGCCATCACGACCTTTAATAGCCAGCTCTTTGATGCCTTTTTCAACATCAGCGAAACCAAGCTTGTCACAGTCTTTTAGGACAGGTGTAACTAGACCACGTGGAGTTGATACCGCCATGCTAATGTCGAAGTAGTTGTGGTAAACAATGTCATCGCCATCAATCGAAGCATTTACTTCTGGGTAACGCTTAAGCGCTTCTGTTACTGCTTTCACGTAGAAAGACATGAAGCCCAAACGAATACCGTGACGCTCTTCGAACTGATCTTTGTACTGCTTACGAAGGTCCATGATTGGTTTCATGTTCACTTCGTTAAACGTCGTTAGCATTGCCGTGTTGTTCTTCGCTTCTAGCAGACGGTTAGCGACTGTCTTACGAAGGCGAGTCATTGGAACACGCTTCTGACTGCGAGCCGCTGCCGGCACGTCAACCACTGTTGGCGAGTCTTCTTTTGACGCAGATTTAGCGTTCGCAAGATGCGCTTCAATATCTTCGCGCGTAATACGACCACCAACACCAGTACCTTTCACTTGGCTTGCTTCTAAGCCATGTTCAGCCAATAAACGGCGCACTGCTGGGCTTAATGCGTCATTACTTTCTTCGCTAAGCGCAGCTTTGTGACGCTTATCAGGAGATGCTTCAGTACCTTCTGTTTTGTCTGCAGTTGGTTCACCTGCAACTGCGCCTGGCTTCAATTTAGCAATGATTTGTTTAGAAAGTACTGTCGCACCTTCTGCTTCAACAATAGCTTCTAAAACGCCAGCTTCCGGAGCTGGAACTTCTAGCACAACTTTGTCTGTTTCGATGTCAACCAAAACCTCGTCACGCTCTACTGCGTCGCCTGGTTGTTTGTGCCATGTCGCTACGGTTGCATCAGCAACTGATTCAGGTAAATCTGGAACCAGAATTTCAATTGTCATATCTGTTTCTTCCTTTAACTTCTAGTTCTTAATTCGAAGTTTTTGAGTTCACGTTCAGAGCGTCTTCAACCAACGCTTTTTGTTGTTTCAAGTGCACCGACATGTAGCCAACTGCTGGCGAAGCAGAAGCTGGGCGACCTGCGTATTTAAGATTTGCACCTGCAGGAATAGCGGCACGGAAGTTATGTTGGCTACAGTACCAAGCACCTTGGTTCTGAGGTTCTTCCTGACACCACACGAAGTCTTCAACGTTAGTGTATTGAGCAATTGCTGCTTGTACTTCTTCCATTGGGAATGGGTAAAGCTGTTCAATACGCACGATAGCAACATCGTCTTGCTCGTTGTTACGGCGCTGCTCTAGTAGGTCAAAGTAAACCTTACCAGCACAGAACACGACACGTTTCACTTTGCTTGGTTCTAAATCATCTACTTCTGGAATTGCAGATTGGAATGTACCATCCGCCAAGTCTTCAATCGTTGAAGTACATAGAGGGTGGCGCAGCAAAGATTTCGGCGACATAACAATGAGAGGTCGACGCATTGGGCGTACAACCTGACGACGAATCATGTGGTACACCTGAGCCGGTGTTGAAGGAACCACAACCTGCATATTTTGCTCAGCACAAAGCTGAAGGTAACGCTCTAAACGTGCAGATGAGTGCTCAGGACCTTGACCTTCATAACCATGAGGTAGAAGCATAGTAAGACCGCACAAACGCGCCCACTTTTGCTCGCCTGACGAGATAAACTGGTCGATAACAACTTGTGCACCGTTGGCAAAATCACCAAACTGTGCTTCCCAGATAGTTAAACCACCTGGTTCGGCTGTTGCGTAACCGTATTCAAACGCCAACACAGCTTCTTCTGACAATACTGAGTCAAAGACTTGGAATGGCCCTTGGTTGTCATGAATATTCGCTAATGGAATGTAAGTGCTTGCATCGGTTTGGTTATGAAGAACCGAGTGACGGTGGAAGAAAGTACCACGACCCGAGTCCTGACCAGAAAGACGAATACGCTTGCCATCGTCAACCAATGTAGCATACGCCAATGTTTCAGCCATACCCCAGTCAATGGCTTTTTCACCGGTCATCATTGCTAGACGATCGTTGTATAGCTTATTAACACGGCTTTGCAGTTTATGGCTTTCTGGGTACTGACACAGACGATTGCCTAGCTCAATAAGGCGTGTCTTGTCGTATTTTGAATCCCACTCCATATCCCATTCGTGCCCTAAGTAAGGGGACCAGTCTACAGAGTGCAACGCCATTGGACGCCATTCTTTAACAACCACTTCACCGCGATCTAATGCATCGCGATACTCATTGACTAACTGAGTCGCTGTCTCGATATCTGATTCATTTTTATCGATCAGAACATCTGCATACAATTTGCGTGGTGTAGGATGCTTTTTGATTTTCTGGTACATCAAAGGCTGAGTCGCATTTGGCTCATCCGCCTCATTGTGGCCGTGGCGACGGTAACATACAAGATCGATCACGACATCGCGCTTGAACTCGTTACGGTAATCCAATGCAATGCGAGTAACAAAAGCAACTGCTTCTGGGTCATCTGCATTTACATGGAAAATTGGCGCCTGCACCATCTTCGCGATATCGGTACAGTACATCGTAGAACGCGTGTCACGAGGATTAGACGTCGTAAAGCCTACTTGGTTGTTGATGACGATACGTACCGTACCACCAACTTGGAACCCACGAGCAAGAGACATGTTGAACGTTTCGGCAACCACACCCTGACCAGCGATTGCAGAATCACCGTGGATGGTGATAGGAAGCACTTTGCTACCTTGATTATCACCCAAGCGATCTTGACGTGCTCGAACTGAGCCCATGACTACTGGGTTTACAATTTCTAGGTGCGACGGGTTAAATGCAAGTGCTAAGTGAACATCACCGCCAGGAGTCGCAAAATCAGCAGAGAAACCTTGGTGATATTTCACATCACCCGTACCCCAAGTTTCGTCGTGTTTACCGGCGAACTCATCAAACAGGTCTTGAGGTTTCTTACCAAGTACGTTCACCAGCATGTTCAAACGACCGCGGTGAGCCATACCGATAACCACTTCACGCATTCCACTTGTACCCGCATGACGGATCAACTCTTTCGTCATCGGAATCAGCGCATCACCACCTTCTAAAGAGAAACGTTTTGCACCTGGGAATTTCGCCCCGAGGTAACGCTCCAAACCTTCAGCGGCTGTTAGCTCTTCTAGGAATGTGCGCTTCTCATCTTTGTTGAATGATGGCTGGCCTACGACAGACTCAAGGCGTTGCTGAATCCAACGCTTTTGCTCTGTGTCAGTCATGTGCATGTATTCAGCACCGATGGAACCGCAATAAGTTTTGTTGAGGGCTTCATAGATATCTTTCAACTTCATGGTTTCTTGCCCAACAGCAAAAGAACCTACGTTGAAAGTTTCTTCGAAGTCATCTTCGGTAAGATTATGAAAAGCAGGGTCTAACTCCGCCACTGTTGGGCGTTGCCATAGACCTAGTGGGTCTAATTCTGCAGCTTCATGCCCGCGGAAACGGTATGCGTTGATTAGCTGTAGAACTTTTACTTGTTTTGCATCGACATCTGGGTCACTAACTTGGACATTGTAATGCTTTGTTTCTCTAGCGAGTCGTCGGAAGTAGTCACGGACACGTGAATGTGGTTGTTCTGCCACTTCTTCTGATGGCTTAGGCAAGCCTTCAAAAACACGTTTCCACTCCTCACTTACCAGATCGGGATCACTTAGATACAGTTCGTAGAGGTCCTCTACATACGTTGCATTGGCGCCAGCCAAGTGTGAAGACTCGAGCCATGCCTTCATCACGCCGTTGTGCATATTTTCCCTTAACCAGTAGTTTTCACGTTTGCTTCGGTCTTTGCCGAGCTATAAGAGCCGACTAAAAATACGGTCGGCAATTTTTGTATTCTTTACTCGAATATTACTGAAGCAGTGAAGCGGTCATATCGGGTGATCCGCAACACTGCGACATTCCTAAGAGCGAGTAAATTAAACCGAACGATTAACCAACATCGACTTAATGTGACCGATGGCTTTCGTCGGATTTAATCCCTTAGGACAAACACTTACACAATTCATGATGCCATGGCAACGAAAAACGCTAAATGCATCATCAAGATCAGACAAACGTTCATCTGTTGCCGTATCGCGGCTATCAATTAGCCAACGGTACGCTGCGAGAAGACCAGCTGGGCCGATGAATTTATCAGGGTTCCACCAGAATGATGGGCAAGACGTTGTACAACATGCACACATGATACATTCGTACAATCCATCTAAATGCGCACGATCATCAGGCGATTGTAGGTTCTCACGTGATGGTGGTAATGCACCATCATCAATCAAGAATGGTTTAACTTTCGCATAGTTATCATAGAACTGCGTCATGTCAACGATAAGATCGCGCACGACAGGTAACCCTGGTAGTGGACGAATAACTATCTTATCGCCTTGTAGAGCAGATAACGGTGTGATACACGCTAGGCCGTTTTTACCATTCATATTCAAACCATCAGAACCACATACCCCTTCACGGCATGAGCGACGGAACGCGATGCTTGGATCTTGCTCTTTTAGCAGAATCAATGCATCAAGCACCATCATGTCTGAGCCTTCGTCTACCTCAAGGGTATACTCTTTCATGTAAGGCTTGGTATCCACATCCGGATTGTAACGGTATAAAGAGAAGTTTAATTTCATAGTCGTATCCTCCCTTTAGTATGTACGTACTTTCGGCGGGAAAGCTTCACGATGCGTTGGCGTCATGTTCACATCACGCTTAGTCATCGCTTCTGTTTCCGGATTGTAGATAGAGTGGCATAGCCAGTTCTCATCATCACGCTCAGGGAAATCGAAACGAGCATGTGCGCCACGACTCTCTGTACGGTAGTTTGCTGCAACGGCAGTTGAAAACGCGGTTTCCATCAGGTTATCAAGTTCTAGACACTCAATACGCTGCGTGTTGAACTCTGAAGACTTGTCCGCTAGATGCGCATCTTTCAAACGTTCGCGAATCACTTTCAACTCTTCTAGACCGGTTGCCATCGCATCGCCTTCACGGAATACCGAGAAGCTGTTTTGCATGCATGCTTGTAGGTCTTTACGAATCTGAACTGGATCTTCACCACCAGTGCTGTTTTCCCAACGCATAGTACGCGCTAGAGACGCTTCAATATCAGATTCTGTTGCAGGACGAGCTTCTGCTTGCGCTGCTAGCGTTTCGCCAAGGTGCAAGCCAGTAGCACGACCAAATACGACCAAGTCTAGTAATGAGTTACCGCCCAGACGGTTAGCACCGTGTACCGATACAGAAGCAATCTCACCACATGCGTAAAGGCCTTGTACTTCCATCTCGCTACCGTCGGCCTTCTGCTTAATTGCTTGGCCAGAGACTTGAGTAGGTACACCACCCATCATGTAGTGACAAGTTGGAATTACTGGAATTGGCTCTTTCACTGGGTCAACGTGTGCAAATGTACGAGACAGTTCACAGATACCTGGTAGACGTGATTCAAGTACTTCTTTACCAAGGTGATCAAGTTTCAACTTGATATGTGGACCCCAAGGACCATCACAGCCGCGGCCTTCACGAATTTCAATCATCATTGAACGAGCAACCACGTCACGACCAGCAAGGTCTTTCGCGTTTGGTGCGTAGCGCTCCATGAAGCGTTCACCATCTTTATTTAGAAGGTAACCACCTTCACCACGACAACCTTCCGTCACTAGAACACCCGCGCCAGCAATACCTGTTGGGTGGAACTGCCACATTTCCATGTCTTGCATTGGAACGCCTGCGCGAAGTGCCATACCAACGCCATCACCCGTGTTGATGTGCGCGTTAGTGGTCGATGCGTAAATACGACCTGCACCACCTGTAGCTAGAATGGTTGCTTTCGATTTGAAGTAACAGATTTCACCCGTTTCCATACAAATCGCAGTACAACCCATGATTGCGCCGTCTTGGTTTTTCACAAGATCCAAAGCGTACCACTCCGAGAAGATGGTTGTTTTGTGTTTTACGTTTTGCTGGTAAAGCGTGTGAAGAAGTGCGTGACCAGTACGGTCTGCAGCAGCGGCTGTACGAGCAGCCTGCTCACCACCAAACTCTTTAGATTGACCACCGAATGGACGTTGGTAGATGGTACCGTTATCGAAACGAGAGAATGGAAGACCCATCTTTTCAAGCTCGATAACTGACTCAGGACCATTTTTACACATGTATTCAATCGCGTTCTGGTCACCGATGTAGTCAGAACCTTTAACGGTATCGTACATGTGCCATTGCCAATCGTCTTTGTGCGAGTTACCCAGAGCAACGGTAATGCCGCCCTGTGCAGACACAGTATGAGAACGTGTTGGAAATACTTTTGACAACAAAGCACATGATAGGCCTTGTTCTGAAATTTGTAGTGCAGCGCGCATACCTGCACCACCAGCGCCGATTACTACGGCATCAAACTCACGAACTGGAATAGACACTTACGCACCCCACAGAATAAATAGACCAGAGAAGACATAGCCGAATAGCACGGCAATAACACCAAGTTGTAGTGCGCCACGTAGTTTCGCGCACTTAATGTAATCAGTTAATACCTGCCACAAACCAACCCATGCGTGAATCAGGATCGAGACAAGTGCCAACATGGTGAATACTTTAGTGAAGGTACCACCAAAGAATTGGGTCCAAGATGCGTAAGAGATATCTGAAAATGCACAGAAGCTAATCAGATAAATCGTGTATAGCGTCATAATGATTGCAGTTGCACGAATTAGTAGGAAATCGTGTACACCATTACGACCAAATGAAGATACGTGTTTTACCATACCAAGATCCCCGCCAATAATGATAATACTGCTGTTGCACCAAACGCGACTTTAGCGCTCATCGTGCCTGAATCTAGTTCTTCAAAGTGACCTAGATCCATCAATAAGTGACGGATACCACCTGCGATGTGGTAGGCAAGTGCAGTAAGAATTCCCCACAGGATGAATTTTACGAAGAAGCTATCGACGATGTCAGCGGCTTCCATAAAACCCATTGGGGATGACAGAGAAATGGATAGTAACCACAGTAATATACCCACCGCAACAAACGTAATTACCCCAGACACACGGTGTAGGATGGATGCGATTGCTGTGATAGGAAAGTGGATGGTCTGTAAATCTAAATTAACAGGTCTTGACTTTCTTTCTTTCACGGGCTTGCTCACTCAGCTCCATTGAGCATTTATTGTTATAACCAATTTCAGCTTCCAAACGTACAAAAGTTAACATCTATTTAACAAATATCGCGAGTAACCACTCAGATAATTGTAAACAAGTTGTTAACAAACGGAATCCAGCAACAAACCTCACTCTTTGTTT
>NZ_WXWS01000444.1:0-13310 GCF_009904715.1 Vibrio sp. V42_P2S4T144
GCCCGCTAAGAAATTAGCGGGCTTTTTCGCATCTCCAGACTTAAAAAGATTTGTACAAATCACTTATCACTTCTTGAACGCAACTAAGCACTCCGCCACACTCAGAAAGAACCCACAAAAAATTAATGCCCTTTTCGTTCGTTCCAGTGTTGAATCAATTTGATATTTACGTCTAGTTGTATCTACTCATCAATAAAGACTTCTTTAGCGGCATTGATAAGCTGCAAATGGATTGGGACGAGGTCAGCATGATTCGTTCGATATCCACCTCCAACGACAGCTGCGACAGGGATACCTCGAGATTTCACTGTTTGCATTAAAAATCTATCACGTTCTAAGATCCCTTGCGTCGACACATCAAAATATCCAAGCTCATCGTCTTGATGTATATCGACACCAGCATCGTAGATAACTAAATCAGGGCGATGAAGATTAAGTGCCATATCGACCACTTCTTTAAACGCCATTAAAAAGTCCTCATCACCTGTTCCTCGCACCAAAGGCACATCGAGATCAGACCGAGGCTTCCTCGCTGGGAAGTTTTTATCACAGTGGAAAGAAAGCGTGATGATATCTGGCTCATCGTCACATAAAGTTGCTGTTCCATCCCCATGGTGAACATCACTATCAATGATCAATACTTTATCGACATGCTCGACTTCGAGCGCTTGCCTGGCCGCGATCACTAAGTCATTAAATAAACAAAAACCACTGCCAAACTCTTTGTGTGCGTGGTGATACCCACCACTCAAATGAATGGCCACACCGTACTCAAGTGCCTTTTTTGCGGTCAGAGCCGTGCCCGCTGCTGACGTTAGCGTTCTGGTAATGAGAGACTCACTCCAAGGAAAACCTATTCGGCGCATCTTCGCAGCTGGCATGTTTCCACTAACAAGTAACTCGACGTATTCCTCGTCATGAACACGTTTTACTTCCCCAACAGTTAATGCTTCGGGCTGGAAAAACTGCGTGTGCTCTTTCCAGTTATCTTTCTCTATATGCACCAATACCGATTCATAGAGGTACTGGTATTTCATAATTGGGTAACGATGCCCCTCTGGCAACTCAAGTTGAGAATAAATCGGGTGGTAGATAAATGGCAGCATGAGAAATTCTTAATAACAATGGTAACGAAATAGTATCAACTTAAAGGGTTGAATAAAACGCAATTTAATTGATAATGATTTTCAATATCAATTAAATTTAATATACATATGAATTCTACTTTCTTTGCTATTCTCGGCGCACTGTTTGGCTCTCTTTGTGCCCTGTCCCTATTTTCATCTCTTGTTGTTGGTGCGTGGTGGTTGGTTGATTTTATTGTGCTCAACTAACACAATGACTTTCAACTGAAATCAAAAAAACATAGGTGTTTGTATGAGTCAAACCGTCTTTATTACCGGAGCAAATCGCGGCATTGGCCTTAGCTTAACTGAGCTGTACCTGAAGCAAGGCCACCAAGTACATGCTACTAGCCGTTCCTTAGAGAACAGTTCAGAACTACAAACTCTAGCCTCACAATTCAGCAATCTAGTTTTGCACGAACTGGATGTCACGCACTACGAACAAGTCGCTAAGCTTGCCGATAAACTCCCTGCCATCGACTTACTCATCAATAATGCAGGATATTACGGCCCCAAGGGATATGGCTTTGGAAATACTGACGTAGAAGCATGGCGTAAAGTCTTCGAAGTAAACACCATTGCTCCGTTAAAACTGGTTGAGTACTGTTACCCTCGCTTACAACAAGGCAAGATGAAAAAGATTGCTTGTATCTCATCAAAAGTCGGCAGTATGACCGAAAATACGTCCGGCGGCGGCTATATTTATCGCTCATCGAAAGCGGCGCTTAACTCGGTTGTTAAAAGCTTAAGTAATGATTTAACACCTGAAGGGTTTACTGTTTTGGCGCTTCACCCTGGTTGGGTAAAAACGGCGATGGGCGGGCCAAATGCTTTGATAGATACGCAAACCTCCGCGCAAGGCCTAGCGAACGTGATAGAACTGAGCACACCGCAGCTTTCAGGTCGATTTATTAACTACGATGGTACTGAGTTACCTTGGTAGCAGCATTAAGACACAACCATCACTAAACCAAATACCATCAAAGCCAGGCTTCATAATCGTGACTTGGTTGGCAAACATAATGTTCATCAGTGATCCACCAGCATAATTCGCGCAATCTAACTTGAATTTATCTACATCCAATCCAGACTTAGGAAAAAGTAGAACAAATAAGGAGAAAGCTCGATGGCAGCAGATAGGGATTTGGTTAATTTTAGCGAAGAGCACGAACTAAATTACTGCTTGAGAAGTGCTGGTAAACGCCAAACTCAAGCGAATCGAGATACATTAGTTGACTTGGGCAACCAGGTGAAAGAGGTACTGGACAAACGCGTGTTAACTCAAGGTGAAGTAAGAGGCGCGATCCAAAACCACGGTGACCTGTTCGAGTAATCTATTTTCAAGCATGCGCGGTGTTTAATTACGCCGCGCTTGTCCTATGCCTACTTACCTTTGGTTGAACGAGATTTAGTCGCGCCACCATTCTTTGAATAACTGCGCTTTTTACGTTTAAACGCAGGACGTTCCACCTTGGGTAGATGACGTAATGAATCAGGGATAGGCCCTGCTTTTACTTGTGCCATCAAGCTATCAATGCGTTGTTCCAGTGCTTGCATGAACGGCTGATATGCTTGATTTCTCTCTGCCATACCTTGTAACTGGTGCTCCCAATGAGCCGTCATATCAGGGTATGTTGAATCTTCTGGCAAGGCATGAATGAGACCTCTTCCCGCAGGAGAACTGAGAATTGACTTACCTTGACGCGTAAGCAGTTGGCGTTTGAACAGCGTGTCCAAAATACCAGCGCGAGTCGCTTCCGTGCCTAGCCCATCAGTGTCACGAAGGATTTTTTTCAGTTCTTTATCCGCAACATAACGGGCGATCCCGGTCATCGCTTGCAACAGCGATGCCTCGGTAAAATGCTTTGGTGGCTCGGTTTTTCGGTCTTTTATTTCCCCTTCACGACAAGTTAACACGGTGCCTTCGGGTAGCGGTGGCACGGCATCAATACCTTCATCTTCCTTGTCAGTTTTGCCCATTAGCGCTTTCCAACCCGGCGAAACTAACTGACGACCTTTCGCGACAAACGTACCACCAGCGATATCGAAAACCAATTTCGCTTCTGCGTAAACCGCCGCCGGATAGAACTGCATGAGGTACTGGCGCGCAATCAATTGATACACTTTCATCTCATTGCCGGAAAGCGCATTCACATTAGCTTGCTTCGGTGTAGGGATAATCGCATGGTGCGCATCCACTTTTTTATCGTTCCAGGCTTTGGACTTTAATGTTAAGTCTGCTCCCTGAACGGCAACTTGCAACTCTTTTGCGTTATTCGCAATAGCAGTTGTCACCATCCCTGCTTGTGAGTAGTGTTCCATTGGTAAATAGCGACAATCTGAACGCGGGTAAGTGATCAGCTTGTGCTTTTCATACAATGCCTGACAAGTATCTAGTACTTGTTGCGCACTCATACCATAGCGCTTCGCGGCATCGATCTGTAAAGCAGATAACGAATAGGGTAATGGTGCTGATTGCTTGGTTTGCTTTTGTTCCGACTCTGTCACTTTTGCGGGTTGATTTGCAATACGGTTTGCAACATTTTCCACCAACTTACGGTTTAATACTCGACCTTCTTCGTCCTGCCAAGGCTTGCATGCCTCACTTGGCTTCCAACGAGCACGAATATCAAAAGTACCATTGGCATCTTGATATGGGATCAGAGCATGTAGGGTAAAATAGTCCTTCGGGACAAAGTTTTCGATTTCTTCATCACGACGCACCACTAAGCCAAGAACTGGCGTTTGCACTCGCCCTACCGAGAGAACACCTTGATACCCTGCTTTTTGACCAAGCAAGGTATAAGCACGAGACATGTTCATGCCATACAACCAATCAGCCCGAGAGCGAGCCAATGCAGAAACTGAAAGTGGGATAAACTCGCGATTACTGCGCATAGAACTGAGTGCGCGTTTCACCGCAGGTAAGTTCAAGTCGGAAATCAGCAAACGCTGTGTGGATTCCTTCTTGGTTTTAGATAACTTGCAATAGTCCAGAACTTCATCAACTAACAGCTGACCCTCTCGATCTGGGTCTCCTGCATGAATGACTTCGTTAGCTTCTTTGAGCAATTTACGAATCACTGTTAATTGCTTACTTGCACTTTTCCTCGGTCTGAGCTGCCATTGCTGCGGAACAATTGGTAAATCTGCCATATTCCACTTTTTGTAACGCTCATCGTAAGCGTCGGGTTCGACCTGTTCGAGTAAGTGGCCGATACACCAAGTAACGATATCCCCGTTCCCACAGCGGATGAATCCTTGATCTTTCTTTTGAGGGTTTGGCAGTGCAGCGGCAATCGCACGGCCTAAACTTGGTTTTTCAGCAATAAACAGACGAGACATAACGTTTTGGAAACAAATATAATTAGGGCCACATTATCGAATGTAGCCCTAATAAATCAAGAAAAACTGTATAAATAAACAGTCAGTATATTTGAGTTTTCAGTTATAGAAACTCAACAAACTGAGAAAGATCACGCTCAGGAACTTTCATCGGTGTACAACCAGGCGTGCCTAAGTACAAGAAACCAACAATCTCATCGTCACCTTCTAAACCAAATGCTTGATGAACTTCTGGATGGAACATCCACTTACCTGAGCGCCAAAATCCTTGAAAGCCTTGCGCTACGGCTGCCATTTGCATCGCTTGTACAGCACATCCCGCAGATAAGTGTTGCTCTAGTGCTGGTACTTTCTCATGTTCTGTTACTTTAGCAATAACAGTGATCACCATTGGTGCGCGAAATGGGGCATTCTTTACCTTTTCGACCACCGCTTCATCACTATTTTCAGCTTCTGCCGCTTTTACCAAGATATCTGACAGTTTTTTCAAACCATCGCCCTGTGCGATAACGAAACGCCAAGGGGTTAATCCCGCATGGTCAGGCGCACGAAGGCCTGCACGAATGATGTTCTCAAGTGCTTTACCTTCTGGTGCAGGCGCGGATAACTTCGCGATAGATCGGCGATTGAGCAAAAGATCGAGAGCGTCCATGAAAGAATCCTTATTGAATATCGTTGTTATTTTGTTTACGCCACTTTAGCACAATCTGCTCCTGCGAATAACAACCGGTTTTCTGGGGGCTTGATAACGTGCTTCACTTAACATCAAACTGGGTTTAATGTTAATTTATTCGCGAAATGAATAAGTTGAACATAGGCAGGTTGATGAACAAGGACAAACAAAACAGCATTTACGAAAAGATCGTTAATGACGAAGATGCCCGTGCCTGTAAGGCGATTCCTGAATCAGCTTGTCATCAAGTTCCCGGCAACTTTCTTAAAATCATTCTCGCTCAGTTTTTAACGAAGGTCGGCGATGCGTTAATCAACCCTAAAGTCACGTTGCCGTGGATACTACAAAGTCTCGGAGCTCCGGTTTACTTAATTGGTTGGCTGGTTCCTATTCGTGAGTCAGGATCCCTTATCCCACAACTTAGCATCGCGCACTACATCCGACGCATTCCAGTAAGAAAATGGGTCTGGGTAATTGGCAGCATCTTGCAGGCTCTTTCCATATTTGCAATCGGATTGGTCGCATTAACTCTAACAGGAGCAGCTGCGGGTTATGGTGTGATTGCATGCCTTGTGATCTTCAGCCTCTCACGCGGTTTAAATTCCGTCGCATCAAAAGATGTATTGGGCAAAACCATCCCTAAAAACCAACGAGGTCAAGTCAACGGCTGGTCTTCAAGCGCTGCTGGCCTAGTTACGCTGCTTTTCGCTAGCCTTCTGGCACTAGCCTGGTTATGGGACGTAGAGCCGACAGAGCGCTTTTACGGTCTGAGTTTAGGCTTAGCGGGCGTCATATGGCTCATCGCTGCATTCGTCTATGCGCGAATTAATGAGTATGCCGGTGAGGTAGATGGTGGTAGAAATGGCGTCCTTGAGGCATTTAAACAACTCGCGTTACTTAAAACAGACGTGACCTTTCGTCGATTCGTTATCACGCGGACACTATTTTTATGTTCTGCGCTGAGTGCACCGTACTACGTTGTGCTGGCACAGCAATCTCTCGGTGGACAACTCTGGGTGCTAGCTCTCTTTATGTTTGCGAGTGGCTTGGCCTCCTTTGTGTCAGGTCCTTTCTGGGGAAGAATGTCCGATCGCTCTAGCCGCAGTGTGATGGTCATCGGCGCAACGATGAGCGCGCTACTTGGCGTTGTTTTATTTGTTTACGATACGTGGGTCACCGCTAGCCAAAGCTTCCTATTCGTGATTCCTCTGCTCTACTTTTGTGTGTGTATTGCCCACGACGGAATACGAGTCGGACGAAAAACCTACTTAGTTGATATCGCAGAAGGTGACAAGCGGACAAGCTATGTAGCCGTGAGTAACACGGTGGTTGGAATAATGCTGCTTCTAATGAGTTCTCTTGGTGTTATGTCGAACTTTTTGAGCCTTTCAGCAGTGGTGTTAGTGTTCTCTTTTATTACTCTTGCTGGCGTAGTAATGGCCAAACAACTGCCAGATATCAGTGACTAGTTCTATACAAAAAAAGCTGCGCTCAAAGCGCAGCTTTCATGGTAAACACACATTAAAAAGCTAGAGTTTTACCGCCAATTTAACACCTTGACGAATCGCACGCACAGCATCAAGTTCACCCGCATGGTCAGCTCCGCCAATGATATGAATCTTCTCTCCAAGTTCAGACCATTTATCTTCAAACGGGCGTACAGACTCTTGCCCAGCACAAATGATAACTTTGTCTGCATTAAGTACCTGCGCGCTTCCGTCTACATGAATGTGCAAACCTTGATCATCAATTTTATCGTAAGACACACCACCGACTAAATGTACGCCCCGTTTTTCAAGGGTACGTTTATGGATCCAACCTGTCGTTTTACCCGGACCTTTACCTACACGACCTTTACGACGCTGAAGTACCCAGACTTCTTTATCGCTGACCGCATCAGGGTAAGGGTATAAACCACCCGGCTGAGACATCTCCTTGTCGATTCCCCATTCATGCAACCAGTCATCCAACGTTTGTCCAACTGGCTCTGTGAGCATGGTCGCGACATCTACGCCAATGCCACCAGCACCAACGATAGCCACTTTCTCACCGACTGGCGTTTTGTCTCGAATGAGAGTTTGATAGTCGACGACTTTCTCTGGGTTATCAATTCCATCAATATTGACTTTACGTGGCTCAACACCCGATGCCATCACTATCTCATCGTATTCTGTGAGTAAGTCATAGTTCGCTTCCGTCGATAAGTGCAGATTCACGCCTGTTTCATCAATACGGTTAGCGAAATATCGTATCGTCTCTCGAAACTCTTCCTTACCAGGGATCTGCATCGCAAGACGGAACTGACCACCGATGCGGTCGTTCTTTTCGAACAAATCAACCTTATGGCCACGTTCAGCCAGTGTGGTCGCACAAGCCAAGCCCGCAGGTCCAGCACCAACAACTGCAATGTTTTTCTTTTTAAAGGCTGGTTCAACAACAATTTCGGTTTCATAGCACGCTAGAGGGTTCACTAAGCAACTGGCGCGCTTACCTTTAAACACGTTATCTAGACACGCCTGATTACAACCAATACACGTATTAATAAGCTGCGCTTTTTCCTGTTCGGCTTTAGCAACAAAGTAAGGATCGGCCAAGAATGGGCGCGCCATCGAAACCATGTCGGCATGACCTGAAGATAAAATGCGTTCTGCTTCATCTGGCGTATTTATACGGTTGCAAGTGATAATAGGAACCGAAACGTGAGGTTTAACTTTTTCCGTAACCCATGTAAACGCACCACGTGGTACTTGAGTCGCAATGGTCGGAATTCGAGCCTCGTGCCAACCAATGCCAGTGTTAATAATCGTGACGCCAGCCTCTTCAAGCGCTTTCGCCAATTCGATAACGTCTTCAAATGTGCTGCCCTGCTCGACAAGATCCAGCATAGAGAGACGGAAAATGATGATGAACTTGTCGCCCACCGCCTTACGAACCGCTTTAACAATTTCTAACGGAAAACGCATACGTTTTTTGTAACTGCCACCCCATTCGTCGTAACGCATGTTCGTGCGCTTACATAAGAATTGGTTTATCAGGTAACCTTCCGAGCCCATTAACTCGACGCCATCATAACCAGCAAGCTGGGCTAACTCAGCGCTGTTCGCAAAGGCATCAATGGTTTTCTTAATCTGGCGGTCGCTCATTTCACTCGGAGCAAACTTTGCAATTGGCGCTTTAATGCCAGACGCACTTTGCGAGAATGGATGCATGGCATAACGCCCAGCATGAAGAATTTGTAGGGCAATTTTGCCACCGTGCTTGTGCACCGCTTCTGTCACAACTTTGTGGGCCTTAGCATGCTTTGGCTTGCTGAACTCAGCACTCAACGGGTGCAAACGACCGCGTAAGTTAGGAGAAAAACCTCCGGTTACAATCAGTCCAACACCGCCTTTCACGCGTTCTTCATAGAAAGCCGCGAGCTTCTGTAA
The DNA here is from genome assembly GCF_009904715.1 of Vibrio sp. V42_P2S4T144. Taxonomy (NCBI): domain Bacteria; kingdom Pseudomonadati; phylum Pseudomonadota; class Gammaproteobacteria; order Vibrionales; family Vibrionaceae; genus Vibrio; species Vibrio sp. V42_P2S4T144. The sequence continues at coordinate 8,571 of NZ_WXWS01000444.1, forward strand.
TCCTTCTTTGTGCTCTTCTAAGCCCGTGTGCATTGATCCCATCAGGACTCGGTTTCGTAATTGTGTAAAACCGAGATCCAGTGGCTTTAATAGGTTTGGGTACATGGCAGACATCACTTAACATCCATTGTTATTATCATGGTCTGACCAGATTAAGCCCGCTCAACCAAAAAATCAAACAAGCGTTTACATTTTTGTAACACCGATCAATCTCGCGTGAAAATATGCCAATTGTTGAGTGGTCGTGATAAGCTAAAAAAATGTTATCTTTTGAGATCTTAGAGATAAGAACCCATACTTTGTTAGACTCGGCGTAACTATCTCGTTATGGAGACAAGATGAAAAAACTCTTCAAATTTATTGGTTTGATATTTAAAGGGATATGGAAGAGCATCACCTTTATCAGACTCGCACTGGCAAACCTGATCTTCTTGCTGATGATTGCCGTTTTCTACTTTGCTTTTACTTATACCGGAGACGGTCAACCCGTCGTCGAAAAAGAGTCGGCATTGGTGATGAACCTTTCAGGTCCGATTGTCGAACAAAGACGCTATGTAAATCCAATGGACTCTTTTGCTGGTTCCCTTTTGGGCAATGAGTTACCGAAAGAAAACGTCCTTTTCGATATCGTTGATACTATTCGCTACGCGAAAGACGATCCTAAAGTGTCTGGATTAGTGCTAGCACTGCGAGACATGCCAGAAACAAATCTCACGAAACTACGTTACATCGCGAAAGCGTTGAACGAATTTAAAGCGTCAGGCAAACCCGTTTACGCCGTAGGTGATTTCTACAACCAAAGCCAATATTACTTGGCAAGTTACGCTGACAAAGTTTATCTGGCACCTGATGGTGGTGTATTGATTAAAGGTTACAGCGCTTACTCAATGTACTACAAAACGTTACTTGAAAAGCTTGACGTTTCTACTCATGTTTTTCGCGTAGGTACTTATAAATCCGCTATCGAACCGTTTATTCGTGATGACATGTCCGATGCGGCGAAAGAGTCAGCAACACGTTGGGTTACTCAATTGTGGAGTGCTTTTGTTGATGACGTAACAACAAACCGAAACATTGATGCGAAAGTGCTTAATCCAACCATGGATGAGCTGATTAACGAGATGAAGTCTGTAAATGGCGATATTGCTCAGCTCGCAGTCAAATTGGGGCTAGTGGATGAACTTGCTACACGCCAAGACATTCGCACTCTATTTGCAAAACAGTTTGGTAGCGACGGCAAAGACAGCTACAACGCGATTGGTTACTACGACTACCTTGCAACGATTCGCCCCGATTACACACTACCTCAGCACGACATCGCCGTTGTTCTAGCCAGTGGCGCGATTATGGACGGTCAACAACCTCGCGGAACTGTTGGTGGTGACACGGTCGCAAGCTTGCTGCGTCAAGCACGCAATGATGAAAAAGTGAAAGCGGTCGTGTTGCGAGTAGATAGCCCAGGAGGCAGTGCCTTTGCTTCTGAAGTGATTCGTAACGAAGTAGAAGCTCTGAAGCAAGCAGGTAAGCCGGTTGTTGTATCCATGTCGAGTTTGGCCGCTTCTGGTGGTTATTGGATTTCAATGAGCGCAGACAAAATCGTTGCTCAGCCAACAACCCTGACGGGCTCCATTGGTATATTTAGTGTCATCACCACATTTGAAAAAGGCTTTAGCAAGTTAGGCATTAATACTGATGGCGTTGGCACATCGCCGTTCTCAGGTGACGGTATTACCACTGGCCTTTCTGAGGGCGCGTCTCAAGTGTTCCAATTAGGTATCGAGCACGGTTACAAGCGCTTTATTTCTCTAGTTGGCGAGAATCGCGATATGTCTCTAGAGGAAGTTGACAAAGTTGCTCAAGGTCGAGTTTGGACTGGCCAAGATGCACTATCCTTTGGTCTTGTCGATCAAATGGGTGACTTTGATGATGCTGTAGAGCTAGCGGCGAAACTAGCGAACTTAACCGATTACGGCATTTACTGGGTAGAAGAGCCTCTTTCACCTACTGAACTATTTCTACAAGAGTTTATGAAACAGGTGAAAGCCTCTCTAGGTATTGATGCAACAAGCTTGCTACCAAAAAGTCTTCAACCCGTAGCTCAACAATTCGAACAAGACGCAAGCTTGCTCCAAAGCTTCAACGATCCTAAAGGTCAATACGCATTTTGTTTGAACTGCCAAGTGCAGTAGTTTTTCCATCAATATTACAAAGGGCACTTCTACTTGAAGTGCCCTTTTTATTAGGCTTTGCATCTCCTCAGATGACTTTCTGATGCTGTACGTATAGCCTCGCATCTCAAGGTTATTTAGGTATATAATCCCCGCCTCTGTTCCCCTACACGAAAGAAAAAACGATGACTAGAAAACACATCTACATCGCTTACACCGGTGGTACCATCGGAATGCAAAAATCCGACCACGGCTATGTGCCTGTTGCTGGCTTTATGGAAAAGCAATTAGCAAGCATGCCCGAATTCCATCGTCCTGAAATGCCGGATTACACCATCCACGAATACGACCCTCTGATTGACTCATCAGATATGACACCTGCTGACTGGCAGCAGATTGCGAATGATATTCGTGACAACTATGACAAATACGATGGTTTCGTTATCCTACATGGTACTGACACCATGGCGTACACAGCGTCCGCATTGTCTTTCATGCTTGAAAACCTTGGTAAGCCAGTGATTGTAACGGGTTCACAAATCCCTCTCGCAGAGCTGCGTTCTGACGGCCAAGCAAACCTATTAAACGCACTACATATTGCGGCAAACTACCCGATCAACGAAGTAACTTTGTTCTTCAATAATCAATTGATGCGTGGTAACCGCAGCACAAAATCTCATGCAGACGGTTTTAATGCCTTTACTTCACCAAACCTTCCTCCACTATTGGAAGCTGGGATCAATATTCAAGTTAGCAACAGCATAACCGTTGGTGCACAACCAGAAGGTGAGTTTAAGGTTCACAACATCACGCCACAACCAATCGGTGTGATCACCATGTACCCTGGTATTTCACACGAAGTTATCCGCAACACGCTTCGTCAGCCCGTGAATGCGATGATTCTTCTGACTTTTGGTGTCGGTAATGCTCCTCAGAACCCTGAGCTGCTTGGTCACCTGAAAGAAGCCTCTGAGCGCGGCGTTATTGTCGTAAACCTAACTCAGTGTTTGGCAGGTAAAGTGAATATGGGCGGATATGCTACAGGTTGTGCTCTCGCAGACTCTGGTGTTATCAGTGGCTTTGACATGACGCCCGAAGCGGCGCTGGCAAAACTACACTACCTTCTAAGCCAAAACCTTTCTTACGAAGAAGTAAAAGAGAGAATGCAACAAGTACTACGTGGTGAAATGAGCCTGTAAGTTCAAGCTTTCTACGATCTAAAAAGCCCAATACAATTTGGGCTTTTTTCTTTTAAAATCAAAATAATAAAATTTTGAGAAATAAGGCGTAAGGATTAATCAATGTTCGGATTGACACGAACAATATCGCTCTCTTCTCCGCTGAATTGTTTTTTAAGCTCTTGTTTTGATTTAAAACTGATTTCACCACCGGCTGCAACCGTCATATGCTGCGCATCAGTATTATGTTTTGATTGATACAACATCACAGCTTGCATACACGAATCTCGCTGCTCTTTAGAAAGTGTTGTACCCTCAGGCCATCTTCCCGTTTCTACTGCATACACTAAGCGATCATAAACTTCTGGAGTCATCGCTTGTAATAGTTGTTCTGCGTCCATAGTGTACCTTCTTATTACATTCTATTTACAGAACATAACGGGTTAAGAAACTGAGTCAAGAATACGAAAATGAATTGGTGTAACGGATCACAAGCAAAGCCATGAAAAGAACAAACTGGTTACTTCTCAGCCTCGCATGTTTTGCGCTATCGGGCTGTTTTGAAGGTAACGTGACAACCGAAGAGTTGTGCCAAAAAACACCAGAACTGCGTTGCGAGCAGCTCAATATGGATGACGGCCAATGTCGAATTCCAAGAACAAATTTGGTTTGGCATCGGTTTGAGCAATTGAAAAACCCATCAGAGGCCAACCAAATCATCGAATACGGTCTGGTCGCTGAATATAGGAAGTGCTTAGAACTCGCCTCCCAGATCACCCCTATTGATCAAAGTGCTCTCAAAAGACAACGCTTTAATGCATTGGTACACAGTATTGATGAGCTAGAGCGCATTGTAAACGAGTTAAAAGGCTCAGAAGACCCGGCTACTTTGTATTTCTTATGGTCTCAAACGGGAGATACTCAAGCTCGGCGCGCATTTTTACAAATGGAAGGGTCTCCCCAATTAAATAATGCTGAGATGCAATATGCATTAGCCACTTTTTATACCAACCGAGATACCAAGAAAACCCTGGAGCTTCTTAATAACGCGTTGTCTTTATCTGATGAAGACAACATCAATCCGGTCATTCTCAAGTCAATGGCAAGTATTCATCAGGGGCTTGGAGACAAAGAGCAAGCGTATCTATGGGCAATGGTCGCGAAGAGATTCGACGTACCGCTTGCTGATGAAAAGCAGCTCCAACGTATGTTCAATTTCAGTCATCCAGAGCGATATAAGCAGTTGGATGAATTAGCCGAATTGGTGGCGAAAGCCATAGAGAGAGGGAACTACTCTCCAGCAATGATACCCAAAGAGATATAAACGAAAAAACTCCCGCAATTGGCGGGAGCTTTTCTTTGGGTGGAACTACACTCTGTTTTCTACTTACAAC
>NZ_WXWS01000518.1:0-8945 GCF_009904715.1 Vibrio sp. V42_P2S4T144
GACCGATTTAGGGCAAAACTCTGACAATCTAACACGGTAACCACGTTCTTCAAGATAAAGCACTTTATCTAATGCGAGCCAGATCTCCAACGGACGTTGAAAAACAAGTTGCACTAAGCTCATTCTCTCCATTTGCCAGAAGCGTTGTTCGCTTAACTTTTCAAAATGAGAGAAATCGATTTCTTGAGGAAGAACAATGCCTTTTTGCTCCGCTGCCCAGCGACAGAACGATTCAAAACCATCACTTAATTGCGACTTACGGATACTCGGCACAGGCTGATACTCTGCCATTCCCAAAGCTTGTCGCGTGATCAAATCAAACCCAAGACGAAACATCATTTCCTGCTGACGATGACGACGCACGCGCTCTCCTCCCGTCACCGTTTGTTGTAATGGGATACGCAGTTCTTGCTTAGACAATGAGAGAGAAGAAGCCCTGCCCGATTCCGACATCGGCTGGTATTGTTCCGACTGAATCAAGTGGTAACAACAAGGTGATATGGTCATCGCAGCAATCCCATTTTCACTGCCGTACTGCATTAGACGAACGTGAAGGTCACCGCATGCATGCAGTGCTACTGCGTGTTGCGTTGGCTTAAACACGGCTTTCGCTTTGCTATCAAACGCGTCGCCTTGAATAAACGTCATCTTCCAATGATGTTCATTGGCTGCTTGTTGTCCCGAATCGCACAGTGCTTGTTGGTATTCAAAGCTGGTTACAGGCTGATCGGTTTGCGTGGTCAGGATTCGCCCCAAGTAACCTTTACCTGAGCACCATTCTAGCCATTCTTCGCCACAGTGTTGTTGAATTGCAGCTTCACCCATCGAGCTAATTTGCTCCAACTTACGTCCCGGAATACCGTTATCTAAACCACGAGCGAGTTCCAAGCCGTTTAACGACAAAAGCTCTAAATGAGTCAGTTTTGCGAGTTGTTCAAGCTCAGGCAAAAACGGACTAAGTGCTTTTAACGCGAGTTCTGGTGCTGCTTTGTATTCTTCGATTTGAGAGGGAGTAAGAGACGCTAGCCATTGGCACAGTCGAGGATGTTGCTCCTGCCAAGGTAATGATGTGCGAATGCTGCTTTTAAAAGGCTCGAATCGCCACAAAGATTGGTTTTCGATTAAGCAGTCATTAATAAATTGAAATTGCGTTTTCATAGCTCCCCCTACAACGAGCGCATTGTAGAGGGAATCGAAACATCAATGAAGTGTTATCTCACCGGAAGCTCGATGTCTTTAAACATCTCTTCGATTTCTGCATTAGACTTCAACGAAATCGCCTGCTCAACCACTGGACGCGTTAAGTGCGGTGCAAAACGCTCCATAAAATCGAACATGTAAGAGCGTAAGAATGTACCACGGCGGAAGCCGATGCTCGTGGTGCTCGCGCCAAACAAATGGCTCGCATCTATTGCAACCAAGTCACCGTCCTGCTCTTCATCCACAGCCATGCTTGCAATCACACCCACACCAATACCCATACGAACGTAAGTTTTAATGACATCTGCATCAGTTGCAGTGAACACCACTCGCGGGGTTAAACCTTCGCGGTTGAATGCTGTATCCAGCTCTGAACGGCCAGTAAAACCGAACACGTAAGTGACTAATGGGTAAGCGGCAAGATCACTGATCGTTACTTTGTCTTTCTTCGCTAGTGGGTGGTCTTTAGGCACAACTATTGAACGATTCCAGTGATAACAAGGCAGCATGATGGCATCTTGATATAAGTGAAGCGCTTCTGTCGCAATCGCAAAATTCGCTGTGCCTTTAGCTATCGCCTCAGACATTTGTGACGGTGTACCTTGGTGCATGTGTAACGACACTTTTGGATAACGAGAAGTAAAACCTTTGATGACATCTGGCAGTGCATAACGAGCCTGCGTATGTGTCGTGGTGATATTCAGTGTCCCCATTTCTGGATGGGTGTGCTCTCCAGCCACCGCTTTGATACTTTCTACACGAGCGAGAATTTCTTGAGAGATACGTACAATTTCTTCTCCAGCTGGCGTCACTTGCGTTAAGTGCTTACCGCTACGTTCAAAAATCTGAATGCCTAACTCGTCTTCCAGCAACCGAACCTGTTTACTGATACCTGGCTGAGAGGTATATAAGCTTTCCGCCGTTGCAGATACATTCAGATTATGGTTTACAACCTCAACAATATACTTCAGCTGCTGCAGTTTCATCGTAATCCCTTACTTATTCATGAGAGAGTTTATTGGCCACTCAAGCGAGCGATATAATAATTAGTTATAACGCGTTCAAATCGAAATGAACAGCAATTTCTAACTTATACCTCAATCACATACTAATAATCTTCAAGCAAGAAACAATATGCACAAAGTTGAGCCAATAAATGACCGAAGTTCTATGATGTGACTTCTATCAGTAACTAAAACGTGGGAGAGACAAAATAATCAAACAAATAAGGTGCCGAGTAAGATAAGATTCATGTATTCTTTAACGCTAGCCGCAGAAAAGTAAAGCAGACGCAAAGATATGAATATTGGTTTAATAATCGCTTTGGTAGCCATCCTACTGGTGTTAATCCTAGGCTATAACATTATGTTGCAATATAAGGTTAAAGTTGAAACCGCAAAAAGGCAGGAATCAGCACGATATGTAGCCTTGATAGATGGTACTGAAGAGTTGATTGGTCATGCGCACCATATCCCTTTTAGTAAAGAGCTGTTGTTGTGTCTAAACAATCGCATTCTTGACGCGCTAGAGAGCATGCATGAGCTGGACCCGAAGAACAAGCAACTTGCTCAACGTATCGAAAATATGAAGCAGCAGATTACGCAGCTAAAAGAGAATGGCCCTACTGGCGAGAGTACCACTTTCAAGATGCCGAGTAGTGATAAACAAGCTATCGTCATGCTTAAGCTGGTTAAACGACTTCGCGACACTATCCGTAACGAGCACAACAAAGGCCGATTGGATACCCAGACTTACGTCACCGAAAATGCGCGCTTGGAAACGATGCAAATTCGCATCAACATTGAAAATGTCATCAAAAGAGCAAACGACTCTATCGCTCGTGGCCAACCAGGCACCGCGCTTCAACTGCTGCGTAAAGGTATCGATGCTTTGAGCACTAAGAGCGATCCTTATTCTATTCAAGCGAAACAAAAGCTTGAAGAGATGTTAGGTGACTTAGATAAAAAGCGCCAAGATAAAAGCGATGCCGAAATGCAGCAGATTGCTGACAAAGAGCGTGACAATGACATGGAAGCTCTCTTCGGCGAGAAGAAAAAGTGGTAACATTCACTTCAGGTCAAAAAAGGCTGCAATTGCAGCCTTTTTTCTATCCGCAAGACAACGGATATGCCCAATAAAAATGTGAAGTACTAAAACTAAAATGATGAATCTAGACGCCTATCAAGATCTTCTTGCTCCCATTAACCAATTTCTGCGATGCAGTACACCTGATGAATGGGTAGAGGAAGCAAAGAAACCAGAGAACCTTCAAACCATTTTGTTAGACCACCTACTGTGCGAACTAAAAGCTGGCCAATCTGCCATGTTTTTAATTCGTAAGTATGCCGTTGATCAATCCAGTTCACATGCTCTACTTGACTGGTTTAAGCCCTACGAAGATTTTGCTTACCGTAACGTAGGCTCATTGGAAACTTTAAAAGGCAAGAGCAATATTTCTAAGGCAATCATGGCTAAGTCCGACTCACCATATAGCCAAGATTTGATCGATAAGATGGTGCTTTTGATAAAAGAGGAGTTACACCACTTTTATCAAGTTTTAGAGATCATGGAAAGTCGTGGAATTGAGTACAAAAATATTCCAGCAAGTCGTTATGCTAAAGGACTGATTTCGCATATGAAGACTCATGAGCCGGAAACGCTGATCGATAAACTCATCATTGGTGCGTACATCGAAGCTCGATCTTGTGAGCGTTTTGCCAAACTAGCACCACATATGGATGACGATATCGCAAAGTTCTACATTTCTTTATTACGTTCAGAAGCACGCCATTACCAGGATTATCTTGTATTAGCGGAGCAAATCGCAGGCAAAGATATCAGCGAGCGCATCGCCTACTTTGGACGTATAGAGGCAGATTTAATTTCTACGCCAGATACAGATTTTAAGTTTCACAGTGGTATCCCAGCCTAGCGAGCATATTCTCCCAAGGTTGAGCATACTCTGAACTTATATAGACAGAGAATAAATAAGCCGGACATTTCGTCCGGCTTATTTATTGTAGCAATGAGGTTAGGAATAAAGCTGAAACACAACAACTAGAGCTGGAATGAACCCATTCGAGTTTTCAAGTTGTGCGCTAGGCTACTAATCTGCTGACAAGCCACAGCCGTTTGTGAAGCTCCCTCAGCCATCTCTGTTGAAGCACTATTAATATGCTCCACACTGCGATTCAGCTCTTCGGATACAGAATTCTGCTCACTGCACGCCGTTGCGATTTGTGTGCTCATTTGCGCTATGTTATCGACAGAATGTTCAATTTCTTTTATCTGGCTATCAGCGTCATTAACTTGCTCAACACACTGAGAAATACCCTCCTGACAATCACGGCTTGAATGCCCTATTTTACTGCTGCTCTCTTGTAGCTGATTAACAATTTCCACAATTTGTGAAGTGGAGTCTTGAGTGCGTTGCGCCAGAGAACGAACCTCATCTGCCACAACAGCAAACCCACGTCCTTGTTCACCAGCCCGAGCGGCTTCAATTGCGGCGTTCAGTGCTAACAAGTTTGTTTGCTCGGCAATCCCGCGGATCACATCGACGACCACATTGATATTGTTTGAGCTCGATTCAAGCTCACGTGCCAGTTCATCTGATTCTTGGATCGTATGTGATACACGCTCAATTACTGCGATAGTTTGTTGTAACGTCGCCGTTCCTTGCTTTGCCACTTCCGCAGCCGAATAAGCAGAGGTTGCGCCAACTTCGGTATTTTGTGCCACTTCACTTACAGCAGCTTGCATCTCTGTCATCGCAGAAGCCACCGAGCTAAGTTCAATTTGTTGATTTTGCATACCAGAGGCGGTCTGAGAAGAAATAGCACTCACTTCCTCTACTGCTGCCGTTAGCTGAATCGTTGAGTCATTAATCTCAGAAACCAGCGAATGTAAGTTTGTTTGCATACCGACAAGCTCTTTAAGCAACGTTCCTAACTCGTCTTTGCTCAATTCACTTTCGTCGATTTGATTATTCAATTGACCCTTGGCGATTTTAGAAGCGAATTCCAATGCTCGATCAACAGGCCCGCAAATGACTCGAGAAAGCAGCATGGCAGACATTACCATGACCAATGCGACGACGAGCGCACCAACAGCAGCGCTGTATTGTGTAAATGCCGCTTCACTTTGTACTTCTTCACCAATCAAATTCACCAACTCATCGTTCAACGCGAGGGTATCATCCAAGCTGCTCAACGCTTTTGAGTAGGTATCGAAACTCGATAAAATCACATCATTTGCACTTTCAGCATCACCTTGGCTTAGCAGTGCGTTGTAAGTCTTCGTTTCTTTGATGTATTGATTCCAAGTTTCTTTAAAAACGCTAAAAGACTGCGTTTCACGCTTATTAAGGTCGAGCTTTTCGTATTCTGCAATACCAGCCTGCACATCAGAACGCCATTGGTCGAGGCCTTTTAACCACTCACCAATTTTGGGGTGATTTGCGTTTGGCAATAAAGAGAACTCATCTTTACGCACTTTAGTAATATCAACTTGGATACCTTTCAAAATCGCAACAGAAGGTAAACTTTTATCTGTTAACACTGAGATGTCTTTATTCAGTGTTAACAAACCTTGCACCAACATTACTGACACTAAACCAAACACGGCAAAAACGGTTAAATAACTAACCGATATTTTCTTTACGACACTTAAGTCTTTAATACGCATGCACTTTCTCCCCGCAGCCTTTCCAAACCTCTCACTTAAGTGAAAGCTTAACCTCTAAAACACACTGTTTTTTCGCTCGATATCATTGAACGCTCTTATATACATCGGCTTGAGAGATCAAATCTTGACCAGTAATTGATAGTTTTATCACATGCTATTTTAGAGATAGGCTCGTATGCTCCTTATTGTGTCTACATCTTTTCATGAGCGCTTCTCGGCGCAGATCCAAGATCTCATCGATGAGCTTTTCTTTCGCGTTTATCCCAAAATGCTGGGCATAATTTTTTACTTTTGCTATCTCATTAGGCTGCAAGCGGTACACCTCTTTCTTTAAACGCGCTTCTGCTTCACTTCTAATCAGACCTTGCTCTTGTAACAATTTAATGATGGTTTCATCGGTTGGATTTACTGCTCTAGCCATGGTGCTCCATCTATCAATTTGAGTTCTAGCCATATGGCTAGATGAATGACGCCGCACAACTTATAGAGCAAAGATGACAGCTTGATTGCAGTGAATGCAATTCGTTGACTGTTGGTATTATTTTCCACCGCTTCAACGGCAACACACTCAATACCTCCACCCTCACCATTGAATAAAGATCACATTCTGATAACAATTTTCAACACTGGCTTAGATGTCATCCATATTTAACGTGCAAGTAACATTTATAAACAAGAATGATTACTCTAGTTCAAATGATGGAAAAATAAGATGAAATTTTCGCAGTGGAGCCTTTTATTAAGTAGCTTGATAGCGTTACCCAGCATTGCAGATACCGACGTTTACCTAACGAATAACTCTGATCAACCGTTAACTATTCAAGTAAAACATGAAGGTAGTGATTTGCTTCAATACGGAGACGAGTGGCAACAACATGTGCAGGTACTTGGTCCGTGGGAAACTAAATCTGTATTAAGCTTCAACCGCTGGGAGGGCGTGAAATCAAATCAAACTTACCGTTTTGAAACGGTGGTTTCTAGCCCCGAAGGTGAAAGCATAACACTCAATCAAATAATGGAAGGCCATTGGTACAATTCGACCATTGAATACGGCTTATCCGCAGCCGATGTCGAGTTATCTCTCAAAGATGATCGTAACATTCATCGTGCCAACACTAACGCTTTTGGTACGAGAGAAACCGAACTGGCATTTAAGTCAGACAGTACCGCTCGATATGATGATCTTTACTACACCATCACGCCAAGCAAGGTAGCGGAGTCTGTCGACAACGAAGAACAAAACCTTAAGTTGATGACTTATAACATCTGGGCGTTGACGGCTATTGCATCGCACATTGGAGATCGTTACGAACTGATTCCTCAACATGTAAAAGGTTACGATGTTTTGGCGCTGCAAGAGGTGTTTGCCAGCGGCCGTGAAGCATTCTTACGTGAGTTAGCCAAGGAATATCCTTACCAAACAAAGATGTTAGATAAAGAAGGCGTTAATATTCATGATGGTGGCGTAATCATAGTTAGTCGCTACCCTATCGTGAATGAAGCGCAATATGTCTTTCCCGATTGCTCTGGTACAGACTGCTTTGCCGATAAAGGCGTAAATTATGCGGAAATAATTAAAGGTGGTCAGGCTTACCATGTGTTTGCTACCCATACCGCATCTTTCGATACAGACACCGCCCGTGAGTATCGTCAGCGCCAGTTCAAACAAATCCGCGCACTCGCCCAATCTCTTGACATTCCTTCAAGCGAAACTGTGGTATACAGCGGCGACTTTAACGTCAACAAAAGAAAGTTCCCTGGTGACTACCAACAAATGATCGCTAACTTAAGTGCCATAGAGCCTCACTACTCTGGTTACACGGAGTCAACCTTTGATCCCCGTATCAATAACTTCGCAGGTGAAGCGTTATCAGGTGGCGAAAACGTGGAATACCTTGACTATGTTATGGTGAGTAGTGAATACGGGGTGAAATCATTCAATGACAACCGTGTAGACGTGCCGCGCACAACCGCAGAGAGTTTATGGAAACACTATAACCTTTCTGACCATTTCCCAGTAAGCGCAACAATCAAGCCATGAAGAAAATCGCTTTGATAATCATGTCCGCCATTATGGCGGGCATGATATTTTTAACTTTCAATCACGATGTTCAAAAAAAAGAGCTCGCTTCCTCTCCTTCCCCTAAGACAAAAAATCAGAGTGTCTCCAGTACATCACCACAAACAAGCAGCATCGTGCCCGATACGGATACTTCACCACAAACAGCTAACCTCCCTTCCACAGTTCAAATAACGACTGAGCGATTAACTCAACTCAAAGGCAGGAAACTTGTCGCTGAACTTGAGACGTTTTGGCATGAGTGTATGTTGAACCGTAGTTGTGAAGAGCAGATCGCCTTGTTTGAGGCGCATTTATCTTCAGCTCGATTCCAGCTTTTGGCGAACTACCCTCAGCTCAGCAGCCAATGGCAAGAGAGTGTAGGAAATTTGTTATTTGATAAGCAACAATCACTGGCGTCGCGTATTGCACAGCTGAAGAACGAAGCAAGAAGCATCTGGGGAGAATTGGCTGATGTTGTTTTCGCGGATGAGTTCGCGCTGTACGATTTCAACTTAGAAGCCCAAAAGCTGGACACTCAAAGCCCAGATAACTTTTTGCGAGCTTTCGAGCAACTCACCATTGACTGGCAAGAACATGCAGGTGCTATCGGGCTAACAAGCGACCAGGAAAAATATGAGCGTGCGGTCACCCTGATTCCTAATAGTATGAGCCTACCAGATCGCTTGGCGCTCATCGCAGAGCTAGAACGAACTTACTTAACGAAAGAAGAAAGTAAAAACATTCATGCTCGTCAGCAGCAAATTACAGAGCAAAAAAAACAAGTCAAAGATTACCAACAAGCATTACAACAACTTGAGTCCAAGCTAAGAACGCAAAGAGCTTCTAGCCATTCAAATTTGTCAGAACCGGAATGGCAAAGCTATTACCAACAAGAAGTCGCGGATTTTCGTCGTGAATTTTTTTCTTCTTAACAATGCGCTTTGACTGACTGGGAACTTAAAAAGGCACGTTGCTAACCAGCCGTCGTGCCTTATGT
>NZ_WXWS01000488.1:0-8944 GCF_009904715.1 Vibrio sp. V42_P2S4T144
ATAGATAACATCTATACGTCAGACCCCAACAGTGATGTAGATCTATGAAATGCGCATAATTTCAATCAAATGAGATTACAGATTTGTGATTTATAAATGAAATTGTGCAAAATACCCCTCGTTCTTAGAGGGGAAAGAAAATGGACAAATCTCTGCAGCAATTTTTACTGGTTGCACGCTGCCAAAGCATCAGCGCTGCGGCAAGAATGGCAGGGTTAAGCCAGCCAACGGTAACAAGCAATTTAAAGAAGCTGGAAGAGAATCTCGGCGTGACGCTGTTTGAACGTCATCCTAATGGCATGGTGTTGACCGAATACGGACGCATCCTCTATCGCCATAGCAACGCGATGCAGCATGAATACAACCAAATGATGCAAAGCATTGATGAACGGAAACAGTATCAAGTCGGAAAAATTAAAATGGGTACTGGCGATGCGTGGTGGCCGCTGTTCGTCAAAAAAGCACTCAATGAACATCTGAGCAAGCAGCCATCGGCATCTACGCACGTCGAATTTGGCAACCACTTAGGCTTGATGGATTCATTAATCAGCGAACAGATTGAATTCTTCATCGGCCACGAGATTGTCGGCTTGTCGTCTAAATGTGATGTTACGTTTATTCCGCTATTTCAAACGGTTGATGCCTATTTTGTTTCCCCAAACCACCCACTTCTAGGGAAAACCGTCACCGAAGATATGCTGCACGAATACCCCGCTCTTTCGGTCACTTATGACGCGAAGAAATTCGCTCACGTCATCGATAACCCAATCCCGAAGCAAAATGAACGCGAAAGGCAGCAACTGGATGACAGACCGACTTACGAAGTGGATTCTCTGCTCGCCAGTATTGATGTACTGAAAGAAAGCGTCGCGGTGATGTCTTATACCGGCCACCTCAAACCGTATTTGGAATCCTTTGGCTTACGATGCTTAACCATGGAAAACGAACCAAACCCTGGCACCGTCGGGATTTATCGCCACCGCCGAGAAACCTCTGAATCGCATCTAGATCTGATTGCTAGCATCACTCAGCGCGCTAAATTGCTCAACTAGAAAGTCCAAAAACAGGCGAACTCTTTTCGGTTGATATTGGCGGCTTTGATAAATGACATGTAGATCCGCTTCAGCGCCTTGCGAAAAGGCGCTGAAGTTTTTCATATACCCATCCAAAACCGTTACTAAACGTTGTTTTTTGAGGTCTTGCTGAATATCTAAAATCGATTTCAATGCAATCCCCGCACCGTCCAACGCCCATTGTCGAATCACTTCACCATCATCAGAAAATCGCTTTGGCGTGACCGTGATCGATTGGTGAGACTCTTCATCTTTAAAGTGCCACGTTTTTAATTCTTCATTGCTGCGCACCATGGCTAAGCAGCGATGATCCGCGAGATCTTGTGGACAGTTTGGGACACCTTGCTTCGACAAATAGTCAGGTGATGCGCACAGCACGCGTTGACTCGACGCCAGCCTGCGCGAAATGAGATTGCTGTCCGCTAACTCGCCATAACGAATCACCAAATCGAGCCCCGATTCAGCCAAGTTCGATAAATTGTCATTAAGATAAAGATAAGGCGTCACATCCGGATATTGCTCAGAAAAAGCCGACACCATCGGCGAAATAATTTGTTTGCCAATATCTCGTGGAGCTGAAATTTTCAACGTTCCGCGCACTTGCGAAATACCCGTTTGCAGCAAGTTTTCCGTCTCTTTCACGCTATCAATGATGTTCAGACAAGCTTGATGGTACATTGCCCCTGCGTCCGTGAGTGATACGTGGCGTGTGCTTCGGTTGAGCAGCTTTACGCCATAGCGTTCTTCTATCGCTTGCAGCCTTGCCGTTACCGTCGCCGGAGACAAACCTAACTCCCTTCCCGCCGCTGCCAGACCTTGATGTTTAACGATGCTGACAAACAACGTCATATCCGAAAACTTATCCACCTTCGCGCCCTTATTATTTGGAAAAACTGAATAATCAATTCAGATATAACCCAATTATCAAATTAAGTCGAATCCATATACTGACCCTATCGACATTGTTTAGACCCAGAACGTTATGTGACAGGGCAAAGTTAAACGCCGTAACGCTGTTCAACGCACAACAACACGCCCTGCCCAGCCAAGAGATAGGAAACAAAAATGAAACTGTACATTTATGAACATTGCCCCTTTAGCGCACGCGTCCGTTTTGTTGCAGGCATGCTGAATATTCAGCTCGATGTCATCAACATTGCTTATGACGACGAGAGCACCACCACAAACCTCATCGGCGCAAAACAAGTTCCTCTTTTGATCAAAGACGATGGTGAAGCCATGGCGGAAAGCTTAGACATCATCAACTACTTCCTTGAATTGGCATCTTCCAATGAAAGCAGCCAACCCTCAGCACCGGTTTTAGACTGGCAAAAACAAGCGTTTTTACCGCTACAAAAAGTCGGGTATCCGCGTTGGTCAAACATGACGTTACCGGAATTTGCAACAGAAACCGCTAAACAAGCATGGCGTGCAAAAAAAGAAACCGAAGCGTTAAATTTTGAAGCCTTGATTAACGATACACCTGCGATTGCGAAAGAAGTCGCCGCTTTGATAGAACAAACCAAACCCTTGCTCAACCTAAGTTCAGAAAAGCAAACGTCACTGGTTGATCAGGCCATTATGTTCTCCATTCTACGCGGTTTTTTCAGTGCGCCCGAAGTGCAATGGGATCCAGCCGTACTTCACTGGATGGCAACCGCTCGTAAAGCGACCAACGTGCCAGTACTTATCTGAGGAGCGCAACATGAAACAAAGAACAAATAAGCTGTTTGAACCAGCTCAACTGAAAGCGTTGTCACTACAAAACCGTATTGTCATGGCACCAATGACTCGCGCACGCACCACTCAGCCGGGCAACATCCCGAATGAGATGATGGCAACGTATTATCAACAGCGCGCTTCTGCCGGGCTGATCATTTCCGAAGCCACGCAAATTTCGGACGATTCTCAAGGCTATTCGTTCACCCCTGGCGTTTACACCGATGCGCAAGTGGCGGGCTGGCAGGGTGTGACCCAAGCGGTCAAATCACAAGGCTCAGCGATGTTTTGTCAGCTATGGCATGTGGGCAGAGTGTCTCACCCAACATTCCAAAATGGTGAACAGCCTATCGCACCATCTGCGCTCGCTCCGGTAGAGACGCAAGTTTGGATTGCAGATGAACAAGGCAACGGCAATATGGTCGATTGTGTTGAGCCTCGCGCCATGACACAAGCGGATATCAACCGAGTTGTCGGTGATTTCGCGAACGCAGCCAAACGCGCCATTGAATCGGGTTTTGATGGTGTAGAAATCCACGGCGGGAATGGGTATCTGATCGATCAGTTCTTAAGAACCAACTCAAACCATCGAATAGACAACTACGGCGGTTCACGAGAAAATCGTATCCGTTTTCTTATCGAAGTAGTGGATGCAGTTATCGCCGCTATTGGTGCGCATCGAGTTGGGGTGAGATTGGCACCATTCATTACGTTTAAAGATATGGACTGCCCAGATATCGTGCAAACGATCCTAGAGGCATCAAAACAGCTACAGGAGCGCGACATTGCCTACTTGCACTTGTCCGAGGCCGATTGGGCCGATGCACCAACGATTCCCGAGACGTTTCGAATCGAACTTAGAAAGCGCTTTCGCAACGCTATCATTGTCGCAGGTCGCTACGATCCTCAACGAGCAAACGAAGTGTTAGAGAAAGGCTACGCGGATCTTGTCGCATTCGGACGACCATTCGTAGCAAACCCAGACTTGGTCTCTCGATTGCAACATCACCATCCGTTGGCAGAACTCGATGGCTCAACGTTGTTTGGCGGAAACGAACGAGGCTACACCGATTACCCTGCTCTGCAACAGGAATGCGCAGAACAGGCCTAACAAAAAAAGCCCCAACCTAGCTGCTACGGTTGGGGCTGTCACCAAACTAAAATTGGTTTTAGCTAGCTTAATCTGGCTAAGAGTTAAATCACTTCTAACGCGCCGCAGCGCCAAGGTTCAATAACGACTTTGATGTGGTCATTTGGCGTCATTAACTGTCTAAACGCATCTTCCACACCATCGATTCCCACTTTGGCGGTGAGCATTTTCTGCCAAGGCAACGTGTGTTCGGCAATCGCTTGTAGGCATTGCTCAAACTCGTGCGGTTGGTAGTAGTAAGAGAATCTCAAATCGAGCTCTTTTACCGTCGCGTACGCGTAGTTAATGATTGCGGGTGTAGTATGGATACCCGAGATGACGATTCGCGCTCGGGCAGGGGCGCGGCGCAGAAAATCGTCAATCAAAGTATGCTTGCCAACACACTCGTAAATGACCAGACGTGAGTTCATCGCGTACTGTTCACCAACGGCGATCTCGTCTTCCCTGGTCGGGTTGATCAATCGATTTGCGCCAAACTCACTAGCAAGTTGCAGTTTCTCTTCCTGAAGATCGACCGCAAGAATATTGCTCACGCCACGTTGTTTCAGTGCAGCAATCACCGCCAGCCCTATAGGGCCGCAACCGACAACCAGCGCGGTTTCTTCCGTTTCGATTTCACTGCGATTGACCGCGTGCAAACCGACTGCCAGTGGTTCGGTCAATGCCGCCGCCTCAGACGGCATTCCGTCTGGGACAGGTAGCAATAACGCTTCATCAAGCAGGAAGTACTCAGAGTAAGCACCATAAGTACCTGGAGTGACACCAACGCCCGCGCCATTTTGACTGAGCAACATCGGCACTGAGGTGACTCGGCGACCAACAGCCAACGTCTGCTGAGTGTCAGCACCGTATTCGACAATTTCCGCACAGAACTCGTGCCCTAACATCACTTGAGCGTGCTCACCGGCTTCATCAGGCATCAACCCGAGCTGGTGGAATACATCAAATACCTCATCCGCGTGTCGAGTAATGTGAAGGTCGGAGCCACAAATACCGCAAGCTAGACTACGAACCAACACTTGTCCCGCTGCGGGTTTGGGGATTCCGACTTGCTTCAGGCGGACACTACCATCCTGCATTATGATACTGTTCATCTGTTGCATGGGGTTACTCCGCTAGCTCATCGCTGAGACCAGCAATCGCACCCGGTTTGATGTAGCGCGCGGTGAAGCCTTGTGCTTTCGCTGTTGCAATAACAACTTGCTCAATCCAACCTGCATCCATGATGTTGATGAAGTTACCTTCTTCGTCAAAGTTAATGTTTGCACCAGTGATCACCATAAAACCATCTGCACCACCCGACTCTTCTGGACAGTGAAAGGTATGAATCGAACCACCTGGCTCATATAAGTAGCTACCAGCGGTTTGGACTTGGTCTGGATACTCGATGTAGTGCCACGCGCCACTCAGTGTGTAGAAGTGCACCACACCAGTGTGGAAGTGCTTAGGTAGAGTCACGCCCGGTTTGAACTTGGCGCGAATCACCCACGTACCGTTTTCTGGATCAAGAAACAATGGGTAAACATCCACACCCGGTAGCGCGTCTTTGATGAGCGACTCCTCATTGGTATTAAGAGTTAATAGGAAATCTTGATGCTGAATAACTTCTGGTAATGACATAACTTACATCCTCGCTATTGCTGTAATGTGGCGTGCTCGCCTATCCCATGAGTGGGTACTTAAAATTCTCGAAGCCGTCAGATGCACTGACGGTACAGCCGTTGATACAGTTGGCTTTCTCGCTGACCAGAAACGCCACCACATCAGCAATCTCTTCTGGTTGTGTGAAGTTTTGACGCATCTGTTCTTTGCGGATGTGGTCCCACAGGCCAATCTCTTCGTATTGCCTTAACATCGGAGTATCAACGCGTCCCGGAGCGACAGCGCAAACACGAATACCCAATGGTGCGAGTTCTAATGCGGCGCATTTGGTCATCATATCGACTGCGGCTTTACTGACGTTGTAGGTAAAGGTCATCTCAGACGCCATTCGTGCGTAAACAGAAGAAGTATTGAGGATCACGCCCGGCGTGTCTTGCGCTTGGAATTGTCTTCCAGAGGCAAGAATGCCGTAGTAAACGCCATTTTGGTTGACCTTAGAGATCGGCTCAAAATCGGCAATTGGGTCGTGGTCAAGCAGAGGTTTCGGTGCACCGATGCCCGCGTTGTTGACCATGATGTCAAGCGAGCCAAACTGTTCAACCGCGCACTTCACCATAGCTTCAACTTGTTGGTAATCGGTGACGTCCGCGACAAAGGTTCCCAACTGCTTTGGGTCAAAACTTGTGTACATTTGCAATGATTGTTCTGAAATATCGACAGCAAGCACTTTGGCTCCTTGCTCTCTCAGCTTTGCAATGATGGCTTGGCCAATTCCACCAGCTGCCCCAGTCACAATGGCAGTTTTATTGATAAGTTCCATACTGCTTCTCATCCATGCGTTGTTGTTATCGAAATGTAACTTAGATCAACTCACTGGCACTCACTTGACCTTTTACGAAGTAAATTTGATATATTGCGATTTACAACCTGTTAACATTTTAAAATCGAGACATGTATATCGTACGAAGTGGCGCTGCTGATAAATTTGATAGCTTGGTTTCAGAATTAGGTCAGAATCCGCAAGAGATAATGGCCGCTGTTGGCCTGTCTGCGGCGCAGTTTCGCAATCCCGATACGTATCTCGCCTACCCTAGGCTGGCTGAATTGCTGGGGGAAGCGGCTGCTCGTTGTCAGCAACCGCTGTTTGGCGTGTTGCTCTCCGAGCGTCAAAACCTACAGAGCTTGGGAGACTTGCCAATGCTGGTTTCCCGGGCGCAAACGGTCGGTGAAGCCTTGGCGCGGGTGAATGATTTTCTCTATCTGCATTCGTCAGGGGTCACTCTCAACATGACGCCACAAGATGATTGGGTACGGTTGTCGCTCAATATTGATGTGCACAGCGAACGAGGTATCGCACAGCTGATGCAGCTCAGTGTGTCGCATCTGGCGATGTTTATTGCCAGTCTGCTTGATATTGAAGCAAGTCACTTCTCTTTACACCTCACCCAACACGCGAGCTTCGAGACAGAACAGAGTGAATTTGCCCAGCAGAGCAAACTGCGTTTCGGTGATAAGTTTGACGGTATCCTACTTAAAGCGACTCTGCTTAACGCTAAGAACCACCAAGATGAAGACGCCCTAGAGCGCCATTTTCAACAGCACCTCAAAGAGCTGCAAACCCGTTACCCCAACAATCTCAGTGACCAAGCAGCAAACATGATTGGCCGTCTGCTCTCAACCGGAGAATGCAGCGTTGAGCGCGTTGCAAGAGCATTGGACCTGCATCCGAGAATGCTGCAAAACAAGCTGAAACAACAGGGCACAAATTATCGGCAGCTTTTACAACAAGTGCGTCAGGATTTCGCCGAACAGCGATTGCATGAGAATATTCAGAGTATTACCGATATCGCGTTGCAACTGGGCTATGCAGAAACTGCGGTCTTCAGCCGCCACTTTCGCCGTTGGACGGGGAAATCGCCGAGACAATGGCGACAAGAAAAAACTCAGTTACAAACGTTTAAGCCCATCAGATAAAAGCATAAATAACCTATCGCTCAGACCAAAAAGTGTGAGGTGGGAGGGTTGGTATCGAGAATTTCAGCAATCACAGATAACCCGTGTTTGATGTAGCCTCGGTTTGTTTCTGCTCCCAAACTGATTCGCACGTAAGGCATTGGCTGATTTGTATCGAGAACAAACGGTTTATATCCCGTAATCTGCACCCCTGAACGCTTTGCCGAAGCAACCAGGTCATCGCTATTCCACTGCTCGGGTAGTCTCAACCAAATGTGCTGTCCATTCGGGTGCGAGCTATAAACATGCCCTTCTAAAGCGGCTTTTGCTATTCGTTGTCGCTTAGCAAACTCATTGACTTGAAAGCGAATAAGTCGATTTAACGTACCGTTCTCGATCCACAAATGAGCAACTTCAAATGGTAATGGAGTCGCAGACCAACTCGTTGCGGCTAAACGACCAATCGCGTGCTGCAAAAAATGACGTGGGACCGTCAGATAGCCAGTGCGCATGCCTGGCGCTACAACTTTGGTTAAACTGGTTACATAGAAAGCTTGTTCGGGTAACAATGTGGCAAGGGGTGGGACACGGTTAGGTTCTAGTGCTCCATACACGTCATCTTCAATGACATAGATGTCGTATTGCTGCGCAATATTCGCTATCGCCTCTCGGCGTGCAAGATCCATATGCGCACTAGTCGGGTTAGCCATGCTAGGTGTGCAACACAATACCTTGATTGGTTTGTGTTTACATGCCCATTCAAATGCATCCGGCGTTATACCAAACTCATCCATTTCAAGTGGTTGCAACTTAAATCCAAGCATTCTCGAGCGAGAGATCAAGCCATGATCAACCAAGTGACCACAAGCAACTAAATCACCGTGTTCAACAACTGTGCTTAAAGCCAACGTTAAACCATGGCATGCACCATTTGTGAGTAATATTTGATCGGCACCCACATCCAGCCCTTGGCTACTTAGAAATCGTGCTCCTGACTCAATATGATGAGGCTGACCTGTTACCGGCTTTGCTTTACTGATCAAACCACGATTGTTTGTTTGCCCAGCAATCTCCATTAACGCCTGATTAAAAAGCGTAATGTGGCGATCGGTCACCACTGGATGTGCAATCGACATATCAATTTCATCCGGCGTTTCTTTCATCTCTTGTGTCAGCATGAACTCCGTGTCCGTACTTTCATCCACAAAACCTGATTTGACAAAAGTACCATTCCCAACCCAAGACTCGATCGCCCCTTTTTTCTCTGCATAACCATATGCATGGCTCACCGTTTGTACGCTGACGCCAATTTGTTCTGCAAACTCACGATGTGTGGGTAATCGAGTACCCGGTTTTAGATAACCACTGCGGACACATTCGACAAGATAGTTACCAATGGAGATGTATTTAGCGGTGCCTGGCCGAATGATCGGGTTCAAAGAAATTG